>JBJESR010000106.1:0-16214 GCA_051882895.1 Lentihominibacter sp. | reverse complement strand
ACATACAAGCTGAAGGTATATGCCATCGGCACAGCAAATTACAAACAGTCTGCCGTCAAAACTATCACAGTTAAAGTAAAATAGTATTATAAAGGTTTATAGCTGATAAATTAATACAGGAATATAAAATACAGAATGAATACAACAGTCAATACAGCGACTGTTGTATTTATTTCTGCAGGTTTGCGTGCAGCCAGCTTACAGAGAACATGTGCTATGAAGCCGGCGGCAATTCCTGTTGTCACCGAATATCCGAAGGTCATACCTGCGATTGTGATGAATGCCGGAATGGAGTTATCCATGGAACTGAAGTCAACCTTGCGGATTTCAAGAAAAATCATAAGACCGACGACAATAAGAACTGGTGCTGTAGATGCGGCACTGACGACGCTTGTGAGCGGCGCGAAAAAAATCGCCAGAGTAAAGCATGCAGATGTGGTAAGAGCTGTAAGCCCGGTTTTTCCTCCTGCAGCGATTCCTGCAGCAGATTCCGCATATGAGGTTACAGTTGAAGCCCCAAAGAACGATCCGAAGGTTGTAGCCAGAGCATCGGCGATCATGATGCGCTGCATTCCTTTGTGATAATCAGGCTCATCAGGTGCTGCAGTTCGGGAATATGTGCCGATAAGAAGGCCGGCGGTATCAAATATATCAACCAGCGTAAGTGACAGTACCAGTGCAGTCAGTGAAATAACGGCACCTGCACTGGCGCCTCCTAGCAGAAGACCATGGAAATCCAGCTTCATGAAAACGGTGCTGATTGCAGACGGGAGACTGGCAACCTTATCAGGAACTGGTGTCTGATGCGCGATAAGGCTGAGAATTACGGTGAACGCAATACCTATGATCAGACTGCCTCTGACATTTTTTACAGTCAGAATTATTATAAGTGCAAGACCTGCAAGTGCTATGAGAACTGCAGGATCTGACAGATCGCCGAGAGCAGGATAGCCAGCTGTCATGGTAATGATGCCACTGTCAAGAAACCCTATTACAGCAATGAACAGACCGATGCCGGCTGTAACAGCATGTTTGAGATTTTCAGGAATTGACCTGATTAGAATCCCCTGCAAAGGGGACACTGTAACGATAAGAAAGATAATACCTGATATGCAGGTCAGTGCGAGCGCCTGCTGCCAGGTGTATCCGAAACCAGCACATAATGTATAGGCGAAAAATGCGTTCATACCCATTCCTGACGCCATGGCAAAGGGCTTGTTGCTCATAAATGCACTGAGCATAGTGCCGACTGCTGCGGCCAGACATGTGGCTATCATGATGCCGTTTGAATCCATGCCTGTCGATGACAGAAATACAGGATTCACAAAAATGATGTAAGCCATGGTGCAGAAGGTGGTGAAACCTGCTCGTATTTCAGTAGTAACGGTGGTGTTGTGCTCTTTGAGCCGGAAGATTTTATTCATAAGTGCCCTCCTAAAATAAAAATACACATAGAAATATGCACTTTAGCATCATGCACATCTTATGCGTACCATTCGCAATCTCTGCAGCTGGTGTTCTGACTCAAGTATCATCATCTGAGCTTCGCCTTCCCGGAATATTATCCAGTGGCATCAATGAAGCTGACTCCTCTATTACAGCATTGGCGGTGTACAGGAATTTCACCTGTTTTCCTTTAAATCCATCAGGATACTGCGGAGAGTATATGTAATTGACACCGATTATAGCAGTGAATCTTTACCTTGTAAAGTACATTAACAAATATTGCAGACATGGTTGACAAAGCTTGTATACGTTGGAATTACACATATTGTACTGCCTGTGATGTTTTAAAATAATACATGTGAAAACGCTTGAATATGCCGCATGACATGGTATAATGGTCTCGAACAAACAACAATCTGCTCTGAGGAATCTGGTGAGAATCCAGAGCGAGTCGGTCACTGTAAACAGGGAGACGGCTGCATATGCCATTGGATTATATCTGAGAAGGCGCAGTTGGTTGAAGATCTGTAAGTCAGGATATTCAGTTCAGATTTATATCAAGGTAGGCATAGCTTCCGTAACAGGCAGGTCTATAGGGCAGTGTCGATTTGCTCAGTGTTTTTCACAGCATGAGATCATTGCCACGACGTAAATTGACATCACCTGACCGTCTGACGGGCAGGTGATTTTGTTGTTACAGGAGCTGCTTGGAGTTTTTTCATTCAGGAGGAGGAAATCAATGCAGAAAAAATTCAGAAGACTGCTGAGTGTTATAACAGCACTGGCAGTGGCAGCAACGATGACAGGTTCGATTATGTCATTATCCTATGCGGATGAAACAGAACCGCAGGCAGACGTTACAACTTCACTGGGAATGTTCACCCCGCAGAATTCATCAGTTACTGTCAATGATAATGCGACAGCGACTGTTGAGTTCACAATACCGTTAAAGGGTTCTACAGTCAAGTGCTATGATAAGATTGCACTGGTAGAACAGACTGAATCAGATGAGGTGAAGGATGCAGCTGCGGTTGAAGCCATTGTGAACGAAGATGGATCTTCAACATTTAAATTTGATGTAAATGTCGATAAACTGGGAAAGCAGATTCCGTTCTCAACACATCGTGTTTACACAGATGAAACCAAGGCTGCTGAGTGGAATACGTGGAGTGCGCAGCATTATATCACTTTTGATTCACCATCGGTAGTTGACCAGATGATTGAGAAGATATATGTTCAGTCAAGAAATGAATATACAGATGATATGTGTGCAGCTGCCAAGGCATGCTGGGATGGACTTTCAGCTGAACAGCAGGCACTCGTAGAGGAATACGATTATTATGGTGCTGATACCGGGGATGCATCAAAGGATGACCCTCTTAATGCAGATGAAATCGGAGATAAGGAACTGCTGGTTGTAAGCTTCGGTACAAGCTTCAATGACAACAGGGCTGCAACTATAGGAGCTATCGAAAAGGCTCTGACTGATGCATATACAGGTTATTCTGTAAGAAGAGCTTTTACAGCTCAGATCATTATAAACCATATCCAGTCAAGAGATGGAATTAGAATAGATAATGTTGAACAGGCTATGGAAAGAGCTGTAGATAATGGTGTGGAGAAAATGGTAGTTCAACCTACACACCTAATGTCAGGAGCGGAATATGATGAGCTGAAAGAAGCAATTGACAAGTACGCTGATAAAATTGAGATTTCATATGGAACACCGCTTCTTAATACTGATGCAGACAGGACATCAGTCGCTCAAGCGGTAGCGAAAGCAGCAGCTCAGGATGCAGGATATACATCTATTACAGCTGCAGACAAGAGTACTGCATTCGTATTCCTGGGACACGGTACTTCACATGAGAATCAGAAGAGATATACTCAGATGCAGCAGAAGTTTGATGAGCTGGGATATGATAACTGCTATATGGGGACAGTAGAGGGCGAGCCTGAGGCTACATCAGCTGAAAATATTATTTCTGATGTCAAAGCTGCAGGATATACAAAAGTTGTCCTCAGACCACTCATGGTAGTGGCGGGAGATCATGCCAACAATGACATGGCAGGTGATGATGAGGATTCATGGAAGAGCATGTTTGAAGCTGAAGGCTTTAAAGTTGAATGCCAGATTAACGGGCTAGGTGAAATAGCAGCTATTCAGAAGATTTATGTTCAGCATGCGAATACTGCTATGGATGTATTTAAAACCACTGAAGAAATTGCTGCAGAGAGAGATGCTGCTTTAGAAAAGATCAATGCTGATGAAACTGCACTGGCAGAAGCAGAAGCAGCACTGGCTGAGGCCGAGGTAGCAAAGGCTGAAGCAGAAAAGGCAAAAGCAGCAGCAGAGAAAGCTCTGGATCAGGAGAAAAAAGCACGTTCACAGGCTGAACTGCAGGTTAAGAACCTTAACGCTAAACTGACGGTAATGTCAACAAAGGTAACGGGAGTTAAGGCAACTGCCTACAAGACTTCACACAAGATAACACTCAAATGGACAAAGAATTCAAAGGTAACAGGCTATAAGGTGTACAGAGCGACAAGTCTGAACGGAACATACAAGCTTGTTAAGACAACAACTTCAAAGACAGCAACGATCAAGAACCATAAGAAGGGCAAGACATACTATTATAAAGTGTTCGGTTATAAGACGATTGCAGGAAAAACTGTACTTACCAAGACCAGTGCTATCAGAGTGATAAAAGCTAAATAAGAGTTATAATGAGGCCTTTAAATTAAATGTGAAATGCGGCAGGGATCTGAATAAAGATGCCTGTCGCATGAAAAAGTGGTGATAGAAATGAAGAAAAAAATAAGTGTATTAATAACAAGCGCAATTGTATGCGTGATGATGCTCGTATCAGGTATATCTGTAAATGCAGATACTTCATCGGAAGTGCCGGCAGACGGCTTATATAAAGTGGATGTGCCGGATCCTGCCCCAATGTGCAAGATTCTTGCAGAAGACAACAATACCTGCAATCTGCTGGTTAAAGACGGTAAAATGACAGCGATTTTCAGGCTTAACTCAAATGGTTATGACAAAGTATTTGTCGGAACCAAAGAAGAAGCGGCTGCAGCAGATCCGTCGGAATGGATTTACAGAACTGAAGAAAAGATAACGACGGTAGATGAAGAAGGTGAAGAGATACCAATCACAATCTGCTCATATGAAATACCGGTTTCAGCTTTGGGAACTGATATCAGTGTAGCAACACATTCAATTGCCAAGGGTGATACTGATGGTGCGAATTATGTAAAGGGATGGTATGACAGAACCTTTAATTTCTCAAATCCGAGAGCTTTCAGCCCGCAGGAAACCGCAGCATTATATATTAAAACACTTGATATACCGAAGCTTGTTTCTGACAAAGAAAGCCTGCAGGCATCATATGATGATCTTCTTCAGAAATATAATGAAGCAGTAACAGCAAAGACAGCAGCAGAAAAAGCGAAGACAACAGCAGAAAAAAAGGTCACCACTCTGAATTCAAAGATTACAGTAATGAGTACAAAGGTAAGCGGAGTTAAAGCAACTGCATATTCATCCTCCCATAAGATTACTGTTAAATGGACGAAGAATTCAAAGGTTGCAGGCTATAAGGTATATAGAGCTACAAGCCTGAACGGAACCTATAATGTTGTTAAGACGACAACTTCAACCACAGCTACGATTACGGGTCACAAGAAAGGCAGAACTTACTACTACAAAGTTGTTGGCTACAAGAAAATTTCCGGCAGTACCGTTTATACAAAAGACAGTGCGATCCGTGTGATCAAAGCTAAATAACTGATTGTTATAAAAGAATACAATAAGAGGTAGTGAAATTGAGAAGTAAAAAAAGTATAGCGTTTTCAATATTGTTATCTTTATGTCTTGTTGTTGTACAGATAACGCCTTCCTTTGCTGACAGCGATATTGAAGGTGTGCAGAATGAACTGGTTCAGGCTGAAACTGCTGCCGAACCGGTTGATGAAGAAGCAGTACCTGAGGAACCAGAGCCGGAGGCAGAGGTTCCGGAGGGAAATACGGCAGAAAACAGTATGCAGGAGAGCGAAGCACCGGATTCTGTGAAAACAGAATTAAAGAGCAGGGCTGTCTCCACAGACTCTAAATCTGAGAACAAGACTTCAGAGGAACCATCAGATGATACAATCAAGGATGGAACTTATGTGCCGGATGAATTCACTTATTCCGGCGGAACAGGTAAAGTTAAGATTACATGTCCTGCAGTGACCATAAATGATGGAAATGCAAAGGCAGAAATTGTATTTTCAAGCACTTCATATACAAAGCTTCAGGTGAACGGAGATCTTTACACGAGCACAGTGGATTCAGCTGCCGGAACATCAACCTTCAGCGGAGTAGCCGTTGATGTTAACAAGGATGTGACAATTGTAGGTACAACCATTGCAATGAGTGAACCCCATGATGTCAGCTATGTGATACATATCACCCTTTCTTCGGATTCAGAAATAACTGAGGGAACAGGAGGAAGCGGAGAAACCGGTGGTAATACAGGCAATACAGAAGAGGAAAAACCTGCAGAAGAACCTGCTGTTTCTCAGAAACTGGCAAACGGCACATATAAGGTGAAGTCTGATACAGATAACAGAATGTTTTACATAGTGACTGCTTCAGATGGGATAAAATGGAGCGTGCTCAAGGTTACGTCAAAGGGTATGGAGGCTACAATAACACTGACAGGTCAGGGTTACGATTATCTCTATATGGGAACAGCTGCACAGGCGGAGAAAGCTTCAAAGAGCAAACTCTGCAGATATTCGGAATCAAATGGATATTATTCATATACTCTGCCGGTTTCAGAGCTTGATAAGAAGCTGACAGTTTCGGCTCATTCAAAAAACCATGACAAGTGGTACGAGCATACGATCATATTCTACTCCAAAGGTGCAGTAAAGATTAAAAGCAATACAACTGTGATACCAGGCAAGCCGAATACTTCCGGAAAAAAAGATGAAACAGATGGCAAAAAAGCTAGCAGCAAACAGACTGCCAGTGTTTCAAAGTCATGGAAGGACGATTCGGGAAGCGGTACATCTGCAGTTGACAATTCAACAAAGCTTAAGGATGGAACCTATACGCCTTCAGGATTCAGCTGGTCGGGAGGAACAGGAAGACTGGCATATATCAGATGCACTAAGGTTATCGTTAAGAACGGGCAGGCATTTGGTGTGATAGAATTCGGAAGCACTAAATACGATCAGCTCAAAGCAAACGGAAGAATCTATTCAAACTCAAACAGCGGCGGACTTGCAACCTTTGTGATTCCTGTCAGGTTGAATGCGAATAATACAATTATCGGCAGAACGACTGCAATGTCACAGCCCCACTGGATAAGGTACTCCATTTTCATTTCATTGCCGGTGAAAGCTGATGGTACTGTTGATGAGACAAAAACAGAAGCAGAGACAGAGAAACTCAGCAGCAAAGCACCTGAAATAATGGGACTGGAGTATGATTCAACGATCGATATTGAGTACTCAGAATATTTCAGGCTGTTCAGATATAATGACGGCATAGTATTGCTGCAGCTTGATGCAACTAAAGACACAGCACTTTATAAAAAAACAGCTGAAACTAAAAATGATGATGATGAAGCTGAATATGATGAGGACGGCAAACTGATTGCAAAATCGCAGCATGAAATCACGATGGAGCTTTATCAGAATAATATCATAAACTATTTGCTGGTTCCGGAAGGAACAGAAATTCCTGCTGGCCTGGAAAAAAGCTATGTTGTTGTGACAGTACCGGCAGACAGCACATTCTCAGCTTCGGAAAAGGCTTCAGGAATGCTCAGAGAGATGAAGCTTACTGATTATCTGACAGATGAAGCTGATGACGGACTTGAAAGCATCGACTATAAAAGCATCGTGAAGAATAAGATCAACATGTGTATCCTTTCATCTGACGTACTTCCTGAAGCTGTCTCCAAAGATCTTACCGCAAAAGAAAAGAAAGAGCTGGAGGCAGAGAACAGAACAAAGAAGACGCTCCTCAACAGCGTAGAACTGAAGTTTACAGCACTGGATATTCCTGTAATCATAGATCGTTCTGATGATGAAAAATCCAGGCTGGCAAGAAAAGAATGGATCAAAGTATACGGTGCGCTTTATGGTGAACAGGATCTGGCGGACAGTATATTTGAAGCGTACAAGGAAAAGGTGAAGTAATGAAAAAACTTTGTCGTAGATATATAACTTACATAGCAGTTCTGGCAATGGCAGCTGTAATGCTGGCGGTACTGGCAGGCTGCGGCGGCAGCTCATCATCCGGTTCTGATGCGCAGGCACCGGAAATTGACGGTCTGACATACAGCTCTGCAATGGAACTGAAATACGCTGAACAATTTAACGTGTTCTACTATGAAGATGGATATGCTGTGGTGGATATCAAGGCGGACGGCAGGTATCTGATAGTACCTGAAGGCAAAGCTGTTCCTGATGGACTGGATGAGAGTATCACGGTTCTTACCGGTCCTGTGGGTAACATTTATGATGCGGCGACCGCGTCTGTAGCTCTGTTTGATGCTATGGATGCCATGGATTCCATCAGGATGGTGTCTGTAGATAAAGAGGGCTGGACATTTGATTCTGTCAAAAATGCACTTGATTCAGGTGACGTGATATATGCCGGCAAATACAGTGCTCCTGATTATGAGACTCTGATGAATGAGGACTGCGAGCTGGCAGTAGAATCAACTATGATTCTGCACAGTCCGGAAGTTAAGGAAATGCTTGAATCACTGGACATCCCTGTTCTGATCGATTATTCCAGCTACGAGTCCAATCCGATGGGGAGAACGGAATGGATAAAGCTTTATGGAGTGCTGACCGGACACGAAGAGGAGGCAGAAACCTTCTTTAATAAACAGCTTGAGGCCATAGCAGCTCTTGAAGATGTTGAAGCAACAGGAAAAACAGTTGCATACTTCTACATTTCAACTGACGGCAAAGCAGTTGTGAGAAGCAGCACTGACTATATCCCGGCGATGATAAAGATGGCCGGAGGTGAGTATGTATTCACCGATCTGACTGATGAAAGCGGAGCGTCTTCAATTGACATGAGTATTGAGCAGTTCTACAAGACTGCTAAAGATGCAGATATCATTATCTACAATGGAAGTATAGACAGCTCGGTTGCATCTCTCGATGACCTCAAAGCCAAAAATGAAATAATGTCAAAATTCAAGGCGGTGAAAAACGGCAACTGCTGGTGTACCGGCAGTGCTGTTTACCAGAGAACCGATCTGGCAGCCGACATGATAATGGATATTGGTAAAATTATAGCAGATGAAGAACCTGAAAACGGGTTTATAACAAAACTTAAATAATATCAGCAATATGAATGAAGATTTCAAATCAGCAAATATCAGAAGACGGGCAAGGTATACGATGGTTTTCATTGTCCTTGCCATCGCTTTCGTAGTGATAACTATACTGAATATTAACATCGGCAACGTGCATATTCCTGTCAACCGGATACTTGGTGTGCTTTTTACAGGACAAGGTCTGGAGGATGATGTTAATATTATATGGACAATAAGAATGCCGAGAATCCTGATGGCGGCTGTTCTGGGGGGAGCCCTGTCTCTGGCGGGCTTCCTGCTGCAGACATTTTTCAACAACCCCATTGCAGGGCCTTTTGTGCTTGGAATATCATCCGGAGCCAAGATGGTTGTAGCCCTGACGATGATTGTGTTTGCATCAAATATGTCATATGCATCATCATATGTACTTATAGCGGCAGCCTTCATTGGAGCTCTGATTTCAACGGGATTCATCCTTCTGGTTTCCAGAAGGATAAACCATATGGCCACACTGCTGGTGGCCGGTATAATGATCGGATATATCTGCTCGGCCGTAACGGATTTTATTGTGAACTTCGCTCAGGATTCGGATATAGTGAATCTTCATGGCTGGACCCAGGGCAGCTTTTCGGGCACCAGCTGGAGCAATTTCTGGGTTGCACTGGTATTCTGCGGAGTGGTGATTGTTCTGACACTGATGATGTCAAAGCCTATCGGAGCATTTCAGCTGGGTGAAGCATATGCCCAGAGCATGGGGGTGAACATAAAGTTCTTCAAGGTTGCGCTTATTGTTCTGTCAAGTGCGCTTTCCGGCTGTGTAACAGCATTTGCGGGTCCGATATCATTTGTGGGCATTGCCGTTCCTTTTCTTGTAAAGCAGGGACTCGGAACTTCGAGGCCTATAATTGTAATACCCGGTGTGCTTTTTGGGGGTGCAGTGTTTGTAATGTTCTGCGACCTTATTGCCAGAACCATGTTCGCGCCGGTAGAACTCAGCATCAGCACTGTAACATCAATGTTCGGCGCCCCTATCGTAATATTTATGATGATGAGAAAGCATAAGAGAGGCATCTGAAAATGACAGTAAATACAAAGGGCTTTCATATGGAGAATGTATCGGTGGGATACAACGGCAAACCGCTGATACGAGATATAGCACTGGATATCAGACCGGGAGAGATACTGACTCTGATAGGTCCTAATGGATCGGGCAAGTCGACTATTCTCAAGAGTATTACCAGGCAGCTTAAGCTGATAAAGGGAAACGTCATGTTTGACGGTGAAAATCTGGGAGAGCTTTCATTCAGGGAACTGTCATCAAAAATGGCAGTGATGCTTACAGAAAGACTGAAGCCTGAGCTGATGACCTGCTATGATATTGTAGCCACAGGCAGATATCCATATACAGGGAAACTTGGTTTCCTTACAGCTGAGGATGAGCGGATGGTTGAGGAAGCAATGGAAGCTGTAAATGCTACTGAGGTAGGCCATTGCGATTTCAGTGCTATCAGTGACGGACAGCGTCAGAGGGTTATGCTGGCCAGAGCAATCTGTCAGGATCCTGATGTAATGATACTTGATGAGCCGACTTCATTTCTTGACATCAAGCACAAGCTGGATCTTCTTCATATATTGAGGAAGATGACACGGGAAAAGGGAATTACAGTAGTAATGTCGCTTCATGAAATCGATCTGGCTCAGAAAATATCTGATAAAATAGTATGTGTAAAAGGCGAAACTATCTTCAGATACGGCGAGCCTGATGACATTTTTAATGAGAAAACAATACAGACACTTTATGATATGGACAAAGGGTATTTTGATACCACCTTCGGGAGCATCGAATTACCCGGACCTGTCGGAGAACCTGAAACTCTGGTGCTTTCATCATCGGGGAGAGGAATAGCCGTTTACCGGCAGCTGCAGAGGATATGCGTTCCTTTTACAGCTGCAGTAGTGTATACCAACGACCTGGATTATGAGCTGGCAAGAATAATGGCAGCTGATGTGATTACCGAAAAACCTTTTGAAGAAATCAGCGATGACACCTTCAGCCGGGTGAAATCTGCTGTGGAAAACTGCAGCAGTATAGTGATTCCTGGAGTGGACATAGGCAGCTGCAACCGCAGGATGAATGAAATTATCAGGCTTGCCGAGGACAGCGGCAAAGTGAAAACTATTGATCAGATTATAGCTGAGAGGAAATAGGGATGGGATTTGAACATTATATCAGAAACGGTCAGAAAATGCTGAGACTGGGATATACGTCAGGTACCTGCGCTGCACTTGCTTCTGCGGGAGCAAGCGAACTTCTGGTTACAGGCAGAATGCCGGATCATCTGTCGATAATGACGGCCAAAGGTATTGACGTGACTGTGGAGCCGGAGGATTTCGGCACAGATGAGAATTCTGCGTGGTGCGCAGTCACAAAGGATGGCGGCGACGATGCAGATGTAACTCATGGGCTGAGGATTTATGCCCGCGCCGAGAAATGTTCTCATCCCGGAATCGTTATTGACGGCGGTGAAGGGGTAGGAAGAGTGACAAAGCCCGGTCTGGATCAGCCTCCCGGCAATGCTGCCATCAACAGCGTACCAAGGAGCATGATAAGAGAATCAGTGGGAAAGATCATAAGAAAACATAACTATAATGGTGGTATAAAAATTACGATTTATGTTCCCGGAGGGGAGAATATCGCGAAAAAGACTTTTAATCCTATGCTTGGAATTGAAGGCGGGATATCTATACTGGGGACTACAGGAATTGTGGAGCCTATGAGCAACCAGGCTCTGATAGATACAATAGAAGTGGAAATAAGGCAGGCCGCGGAAACCGGTGACAGAGTGATACTTACACCGGGAAATTACGGCAGCGATTACATAAACGGTGCAGGAATGGATACGAAGGGTATTCCGGTTATAAGGATATCTAATTTCCTTGGAGAGGCTATTGATATTGCAGTGTCAAAGGGTTTCAGGGAGATTCTCCTGATTTCCCATATAGGCAAGCTTGTTAAAGTGGCTGCAGGTGTGATGCTGACCCATTCAAGATATGCAGACTGCAGAAGAGAGGTGTTCTGCTCCCACAGTGCGGTGGCAGGGGCGGAGCAGAGTGTGTGCAGAGCTCTGATGGAGGCTGCCACTACTGACGGCTGCATTGAGATTCTGGATAAAGCAGGATTGAGAGAGGAGATAATGAATTCTGTGCTCAGGGCAGTGCAGTCCAATATACAGAGACGCGCAGGTGAGGAAATACTGATTGGAGCGGTGACCTTCTCCAATGTATATGGGAAGCTTGGCGAAACTGAGGAAGCGGGAGTGATAATAAAGAAATGGAACGTGGAAGATACTACAGCGTGAGTGTGGGCCCGGGAGATCCGGAAAACATGACTCTTAAAGCAGTACGGATACTGGAGGATACTCCTGTGATTGCAGTTCCCCAGACCAGATCGGGGCAGACTATGGCGCTGGATATTGCAGAAAAAGTTGTTGACTTCAGCCGGAAAGAAATTGTGAAGGTCAGATTCACCATGAGCAGAGATCCCGGGATCCTGAAGGATTCAAGGGAAGGTATCGCGGATAAGCTTCAGGAACACCTGGATCAGGGAAAGAATGTGGCGATGGTGAATATCGGAGATGTTTCGATATTCAGCACAGCAGTATACATAGGTGAAATACTTGAGTCAAGGGGATATGAAACATTTATGATCCCCGGAGTGACATCTTTCTGCGCAGCGGCGGCAGAAGCCGATATTTCGCTGGTAGAGGGAGACGACAGATTGTCGGTGATTTCAGCCGGAAGTGATCTGGACGAAGCCCTGGAGCTTGCAGGAACGAAAATAATAATGAAATCAGGAAAACAGATTGACTCTGTAATCAGGAAAATCAGGGATCGGGGGCTGAAGGCCTGCATGGTCTGCAACTGCGGTCTTGAAAATCAGAAGATATATAAAGATATTACAGAATATGACCCGGAGGATGCTGCAGGATATTTTGCAGTTATCATCGTCAGATAGGAGGAAAAGCACATGATACATTTTGTAGGGGCAGGCCCCGGAGCCGCAGATCTTATTACAATGAGAGGAGTGAAGCACCTGGAACAGGCTGACTGCATCATATATGCCGGAAGTCTGGTTAATCCGGCGCTTCTGGATTATGCCAGAAAAGAATGTGTGATTTACAACAGCGCAGAAATGACACTGGAGCAGGTAATCGATGTCATGAAGAAAAATGAAGATGAAGGAAAATTGACAGTAAGACTTCATACAGGTGACATGTGCCTTTACGGTGCAATCCGGGAGCAGATGGATATTCTGGATACATACAGTATCGATTATGATTATACTCCGGGAGTATCAAGCTTCAGCGGAGCAGCGGCCGCACTCTGCGCAGAGTATACTCTGCCGGGAGTAAGTCAGAGTGTTGTTATAACCCGCCAGGCAGGAAGGACTCCTGTGCCGGACAGCGAAAGCATTTCGTCCTTTGCTCAGCACGGGGCAACGATGGTTATTTTCCTTTCATCGGGTCTTATGGACAAGGTGCAGGAGGAGCTCATCGCCGGAGGATATGATCCGCAGACACCGGCAGCAATTGTTTACAAAGCAACATGGCCTGATGAGAAAAAGGTAAGCTGTACTGTAGGTACTATTGCTGAAACAGGGAGAAGAGAGAATATCAGCAATCTGGCGCTGATTCTCGTAGGAAATTTCCTGGGAAATAATTATGAGAGAAGCAAGCTGTATGACCCTGGATTCACGACAGCTTTCAGAGAAGGCACAGATACAGCTGATGGAGAATAAATTATGAAGCTGGCATATCTGGCCTTTACAGAAAAAGGCATGAAACTGGCAGAAAAGCTGAGGGATAGCCTTGGCGGACAGGCATCACGATGCGGCGGCGGATTATCCCTGAGTCAATGGACAGATGAACATTTTAACTGCTGTGATGCACTGGTATTTGTCGGGGCGGCAGGTATAGCAGTAAGGGCTATCGCACCCCATGTCAGGAAAAAGGACTGTGATCCTGCAGTTGTTGTTATAGACGAACAGGGGAATTTCGCAATTTCGCTTATGTCCGGACATCTGGGAGGTGCCAACAGGCTTACATGCAGGATTGCTGAGATTACAGGTGCTCAGCCTGTAATTACGACAGCGACAGATATTAACCGGAAGTTTGCAGTAGATGTATGGTCGGGCCATGTCAATGCCAAGGTACTGGAAACCGACAGGATAAAGCTTGTATCTTCGGCAGTTCTTGCAGGAAAGACAGTTGGAATTTACAGTCCGTGGCATATCAGAGGAATGCTCCCGGAGCACGTGGAGCCGGCTGATAGAAGACAGTGCGATATATGTCTTGATGTCAGAGTATATAAGGATGACAGTAATACAATGCTTCATCTTGTTCCGAGAATAGGAATACTGGGCATCGGATGCAGGAAAAATGCTTCGCCTGAACAGATTGAGGAAGCTTTTGAAGCATTTACAGTGGAAACAGGAATCTGTTCCGAGGCGGTGACCCAGGTGGTATCGATAGATCTTAAGAAAAATGAGAAGGGGATACACCGGTTCTGTGATATGAGAAAGTGGCCCTTCGATACATTCGCGGCAGCAGAGCTGGAGACTGCT
Source organism: Lentihominibacter sp. (assembly GCA_051882895.1). Classification (GTDB taxonomy): domain Bacteria; phylum Bacillota; class Clostridia; order Peptostreptococcales; family Anaerovoracaceae; genus Lentihominibacter. Next base: position 1,805 of record JBJESR010000106.1, on the reverse strand, counting down.
CCGGGTGATTTCACGGAGTCTGAATTCGTCAGAAAAACCACGGGAGTGGGAAGCGTCTGTGAGAGAAGTGTTGTCTGTGCGGGAGGTAAGCTCATCGAGAAGAAATTCAGTCACTCGGGAGTGACCTTTGCTTTCGGGATAAAGGAATACGAGCCGGACTGGAGCTGGAAGGAGTAGATAATGAATACAGTTTATGCAGTCGGACTTGGTCCGGGCAGCGAAGAATATATGACAAAGCAGGCTTGGCATGCTCTGCAGGAGTGTGACGTCATATGCGGATATACGGTTTACGTGGATCTTGTCAGAGAGCTTTTTCCTGAAAAGGAAATGTTCTCAACGCCGATGATGAAAGAGATTGACAGGTGCAGATGGGCCATAGATAAAGCGGAGGAAGGCTTTAACGTCGCTATGGTATGCAGTGGAGATTCAGGAGTTTACGGTATGGCAACGCTGCTTCTGGAAATTGCAGAAAAACATGAAAATGTAGAAATTGAAGTAGTACCAGGTGTTACTGCAGCGCTTTCAGGCGGAGCTGTTCTGGGAGCACCGATCAGCCATGATTTCTGTGTAATTTCGCTGTCGGATCTGCTGACACCGTGGGAGCTTATAGAAAAAAGACTGGATTGTGCCGGTCAGGGGGATTTCGCTATGGCGATATACAACCCAAGATCAAAGAAGAGAGAAGATTATCTCAGGAAAGCATGTGAAATTCTTATGAAATCCAGGTCTCCCGAGACAGTATGCGGCTGGGTTAAAAATATAGGAAGAGATGGTCAGGTCTGCGAAATAATGACTTTAAAGGAACTTGCAGAAGAAAAATTCAGGGATGTTGATATGTTTACAACGGTTTTTATAGGAAATTCTGCAACGAGAAGATCAGGGAACAGAATGCTGACACCGAGAGGATATGATAAAAAATGCGAGCTGTAGTATTCGGAGGTACCAGCGAGGGTGAGGAAATCGCTTTCAGACTGGCTGATGCAGGACTTGATGTTACGGTCTGTGTTGCAACTGAATATGGAGACGAATGTCAGGAAAGAACAGGGAAACTGCAGGTAATGGCGGGGAGGCAGGATGCTGAGCAGATTGAGGACACTGTCAGAGGCTCGGATGTATGTATAGACGCTACACACCCGTATGCTGATATAGCTTCAGAGAATATAAGACAGGGCTGCTCTAATGCAGGTGTCAGACTGATGAGATATGTGAGACCTGAGGACAGCCTGGATGAGGATGTTGTTATTGCCGGAGATACTGCCGGTGCAGCACAAGTATTGAAGAGTATCAGCGGCAACGTTCTCCTTACTACGGGTGCAAAGGAACTTAAAGCTTTCTCAGAGCTTGACACTTCAAGGCTGTACCCAAGGGTGCTTCCTCTGGAATCCAGCCTGAGGTCCTGCAGAGAAGCGGGGATACCTGCCAGAAACATAATTGCAATGCAGGGACCTTTTATCGAGGAAATGAATAATGCTATCATACGTCAGTATGATATTAAAGCTATGGTATCCAAAAACAGTGGTAAAGCGGGAGGATTTGAAGAAAAACTCAAAGCCTGCAGAAAAAATGGATGCATTCTTATTGTCATAGGAAGGCCCATAAGAGAGGAAGGCTGGGATTCCATAGATGAAATAGTTAAAGAATGTCTGGAGGATTGCAATGTCTGAAATCACACTTGTCGGTATAGGCTGCGGCAGCAGAGATTATCTCACTGAAGCAGGGAAAGAAGCAATCGGCAGTGCCGATATTCTGATCGGAGCGGCTCGTATGCTGGAAGCTGCTGATTCTGATGCAATGAAAATATCCGC
>JBJESR010000105.1:0-3337 GCA_051882895.1 Lentihominibacter sp. | reverse complement strand
CTTTCACAGTGGCGCTCAGAGCGACGCAGCAGACCAGGCTGCCTCTTTTTGCCAGTGCCATCGCGCTGGGAACGAATACGTTCCTGAACTATGTGCTGATTTTCGGCAAATTCGGTATGCCGATGATGGGAATAAAGGGAGCCGCTCTGGCTACATGTATTGCCAGACTGCTTGAAATGCTGCTGATACTTTATCTGGTGTTCGTGAGAAAGAATATGCTGGCAGGGAAACCTTCGGAGTTTTTCAGCTATGGCAGAGAGCTTGTGACAAGAATAGTCAGGAACGCACTTCCTACAACCGCCAACGAGACCATGTGGAGCATAGGCATGTCCCTTTACATAGCGGCATTTGCCAGAATAGGGATTACAGAGGGTGCGGCTGTCCAGGCATGCAATACCATTAACAATCTGTTCATAATGGCTGCCTTCAGCATAGGTGATGCTGTCCTTATTCTGGTGGGTCAGAAGCTGGGAGAAGGCAAAATAGAGCTTGCGTATCAGATGTCAAAGAAAATGACTTTTATGGGCATAATCGTCGGGGCGGTGATGGGAATCGGCCTGATATTCTGCGGAGAGCCGATACTGCAGCTGTTTTCCTTCACTGCCGCAGGCAAAGCCTGTGCTGAGAAAATACTTATAGTCTACGGGGCGACTCTGGTGCTTTCCCTATATAACGGCATCCAGGTGACAGGAAACCTCAGATGCGGCGGCGATACGAAATACGCGATGATTGTGGAAACAGGCACGGTATGGATCATCGGAGTGCCTCTGGCATTCATAACATCACTTTATCTGCACTGGCCGGTTTATTTTGCTGTGCTTGCTGTCAAGATCGAGGAGGCTGTTAAGGCCTGCTTCCTGACGCAGAGATTTTTCAGCAGAAAATGGCTCAATAATGTAATAAAAGATATTGATCAAAAAGAGTAAAATTTTCAAAAAATTATTTCACATTTACAGCAAATCAGTGTATAATCTTAACAACAGGTGAAAGGAGATAAAAAGTGCTGACATATGTATTCGGGGCAGCGGCAGGTCTGATATTCGGAGGGATAATCGGACTTCTGAAAAACATTTTTATCTGGCAGAGATACCTGAACAGGAGTGCAAGCAGCAATTGTCAGGAGACCGGAGCCGGAGATGTGTACATCAGGGCGATGGTCAGTTATTTTGTTAATATACTGACGTTGGTGATTGCATTTTTCATTAGGAATGCATTACCATTCGACGGCATAGCATTTCTTATTGGAACTGCGGCGGCTCTTGTCATAATGAACAAGGTGCTGGCGTTTCAGCAGAAAAAAAGCGAAGACAAACGGGAGGAGGCAGTCAGGTAATGATCGAAGCGCTTAATTCAATAGGTATGACTGACGGGATGATAACAAGTCTTGCCATTACAATTATATTATGTGTGCTCTCCATAATCGCGGGAAGAAGGCTGCAGACAGTTCCGTCAGGACTGCAGAATTTCGCGGAATGGGCAGTTGGAAGCCTGTTTAATTTCTTTGAGGGCATAATGGGAGAAAAGGCATGTAAACAGTACTTTCCTCTCATAGCAACATTGTTCATATATATTCTGTTCTGCAACTATGCAGGTCTTCTGCCGGCGTCGGGACATATACCGGGACTTGCGGCACCTACGGGGTCGATAAACTGCCCGATGGCAATGGCGATAATAGTGTTTGTGACTATGTTTGCCGCAGGAATTAAAGAACATCATGGTCTGGGATATTTCAAGCACTATTTCAAGCCCTTCGCGTTCCTTTTCCCTCTCATGATTCTGGAGGATCTCGTGAAGCCGGTATCGCTGACACTGCGACTTTATGGCAATATATTCGGGGAACATACGGTAACAGGTTCATTCTTTGATCTGGTACCGATAGGACTTCCGGTAATCATGCAGGCTCTCAGCGTACTGATGGGACTCATTCAGGCACTGGTTTTCTCGCTCCTTGCTGCCATATATATCAAGGAAGCGATGCCGGAGGAAGAAGAGCATCTTTAGGGAATCTGCAGCAGCAGATGATAAAACAGGTCGGATACAGAGCACATGGCAGTGCTTTGATTCAGAATAGATAAATAATGAAACCGAAAGGAGAAAAAAACATGGGTGGATTAATAGCAATTGGAGCAGGTTTAGCAATCGGTCTGGCAGCAATAGGTCCTGGAATCGGCCAGGGTATTGCAGCAGGTAAGGCTCTCGAAGGAATGGCGCGTCAGCCGGAAGCAGCAGGTATGCTTCGTACAAATATGATATTATCTTTCGCATTTATGGAATCTCTGAGCATATACGGTCTTCTCGTTGCGTTTCTGCTGTTCGCCAAGATCTGATGAATAAGTATTGCTTTTAACAGATATGCAATAGAAGGGAAGACGAAGATATGATTGAAGCATTGGGAATCAGTTTGACAGAGTTTATATTTTATCTGATAAACTTCCTGATCCTGGTCGGCGTTCTGACCAAGTTCCTTTATAAACCATTTCTTAATGTGATGGAAACCAGGAAACAGTCCATCAAGGACGCCCTCGACAATGCGGAGCTCACCAACAGGAGAGCTGATGAGAAGATGCAGAACTACAACAAGCGCATTGCCAGAGCCGAAGAGGAAGGCAGAGAGATTATCAAGGAAGCCAAGATAAAGGCGGATGCCCAGGCCAGACAGATAATCGAGGATGCCCAGACAGAGGCCGGCGAAATCATGAGCAAGGCTGAGAGGACCATTGAGCGTGAGAAAGAGAAGGCTATGGAGGAAATGAGACAGGAAATAGCCACTCTGGCGCTGCTTGCTGCAGAGAAGATTGTCGAGCATGAGATCCAGAGAGTCGGACAGGAAGCGATAGTTGATGAAGTTATCAGACAGGCAAGGAGTACAGGATGGCGGAATTAACCATAGACATGACTTATGGTACTGCTTTGTATGAAGCTGCCAGAGAAACCGGAAAAACGGAAATCATAATGGAAGAAGCAACTGAGGTTCTTGGAATTATTTTGCAGGAACCTGATTTGTATGACTTCATTAATTACCCTGCGATTTCGGCAGCAGAAAAAAAGCACGCTATAGAGAATATCTTCGGCGGGAAAATCTGCGAGGAACTCCTGAACTTCATGTACATCCTCATTGATAAGAGGAGAACAATGCATTTCGAGAAAATCATCAAGGTGTACAAGAAGCTTCTGGATAAGGAGGAAGGATTCTCGTACGGCACTGTGTATTCAGTGATTCCGCTTACAGATGAACATATGAAAGAGCTTGAGGATGAAACCTCAAAGCTTCTTAAGGCTAAAGTGAGACTGACAAATGAAATAGATCCCAGACTGATCGGAGGCATCAGAATTCTGG
>JBJESR010000104.1:1656-3349 GCA_051882895.1 Lentihominibacter sp. | reverse complement strand
CTGCCGCTGTCATCATCGTCATCATGAATAAGCACCTTATCCAGATTTCTGTACAGGAACCTGTCGTGCTTCTCATTGAGTTTAACTTTTCCGATATACTCTCTGGCTCCGGCTTTCTTCATAACGCTCTTAAGGCTTTTCTTCTCTTTTATCGTCAATACAAACGCTACTATCGCTCCGGCTATCAGACACGGTATTATCCACAGTATGTAAAGCTTTGCATGAGATTCCTTAGGCAGATTATGTGAATCATACGGCTCCCCTGCTCTTGCCTTTTCAAGGAAAACATCGCACTGATCGGCAAATATGCTGAAGGCACCGGAATAGCTTTCATTTCCGAGAGGCGGAGTGACCTTGTTCATGATGTACTCCTGTCCTGCATCGGTGAAGGCCTCTATCCCGAAAGCATGGGTCGTTATGGCCCAGTCACGGTTTTCCATGCTTATCACCAGCATTATTCCATCATCATTGTCACCATATCCGTATCCGTTGTAGTCGAAATAATCATCGGCAAATTCCGTTGCCGTCTTGCTGCCCAGAGAATCCACGGTTACAATGGCCACATCACACTGCCATTTATCGCTGACAGCATCCAGCTTATCAGCAAGGGAACTCTCCTCATCATCAGTCAGAAGCTCCGCTTCGTCCACAAGTCTCGGAGGATGCTCCTCACCGTCCATAGCTGCAGCAGGAAGAGCCAGCGTCATACAGAAAATCAGGGAAACGATAATTGTAATTATTTTTCTTTTCATTTCACTGCCTCCTTATAAGAAAAACTTGAGTACCAGACTCCCGCCGTAAATCACAGCCGTCCAGATCATCGTCATCGCTCCGAAATATCTGCAAAGTCCCTTGTTATCAACAGGCAGGTCTCCAGCAAATTTTCCGGTCTGCCCGTTCATGGCAAAGGTATAGGCGTTCCCGTTGTAGGTGGCGCTCAGCAGCCATACAGGATACAGCGCATATTTTGCCTTTCCTCCTTTTATCGTTATGCTGCTGCTTCTGCCGTTAACTCTGCTGTAGCCTTTGACCGTATCACTCAGAGCCTCCTCAACACTATACTTTATCCTTTCATTTGCCCTGTTTTCACTGGCAGCTTCATCCACATCATATTTGTCTGCCAGATATCCTGCAAGATAAGCAGTTTCAAAATCTACCGCTTCATTGAAATGAAACGGCTCTATTGATTCCATAAGATCATCCGCCAGCTTCTCAGAGCCATCAACCGGAATGTTGTTAAAACTCACATTTCCCGATCGAGTCACATTGTAATGCTCGGTTTCGGTATATTCGTAATCACCTTCGGTCCATGTTTTAATCTTTTCTGCATTGAAACTCATATCGCCATCGGCGTCACCGTCAAAGAGCCAGAAAGGAACATATACGCCTTTTATTTCTTCTATATGCTTATCGCTTTTAAACCTCTTTGGCACATATTTTCTTTTGTTTACAAAACTCTCAAAGTTCTTCATGGCCTGTTTTTTGTCAAATTTGAAAGGTATAACATAATCAGGTTTCAGAGCTCCGGTAAACTGACCCGTCATTACAATCCTGTTACCACAGTATGGACATGTGGTCGAGCCCAGATTCTCATCGCCTATTATCTCACCTGCACATGACTCGCATGTGTATACCCTCATTCCTTCAGTTTCACCTTCCTGCCACTGACCGCCTGCAGATTCCCAGGTAATAT
>JBJESR010000104.1:0-1556 GCA_051882895.1 Lentihominibacter sp. | reverse complement strand
TCTCTGGATTCAAAATTATCACATGTTGCTTTAATGAATCCCTCATCATCCATATATATTCTTATTTCTCCGTTGCTGTATTTCGGAACCACAAGACCTCCGCCATACATCTTCTTGCTTAGCTGATCCCACTCTTCAATGCCTACTGACGGTATTCCTCCAAATCCGAAATAAATCCTGTCGCCTTCAATGAAAAACTCAGAGTTACCCATATCACCTTCTGCTTTTTCAATTTTGCCTGAATATAGATCAACGCGCTGGAACTGATATGAATCCTCACTCAGCTTTGTTGAATAGTACACATGATCTCCATATATCATCGGACAATACGATGCAACATCATTAAGCTTGGCATCATTTCCTGTTTTCAGCTCATAGATATGCAGCGATTCATTATCTGCGTCATCCTGATATATTATGGTGTTATTAGGCAGAACATACGGATAATACACTTCTTTTGATATTATGGTTTTCTCATTGCTGGCATTCATATCCATACTGCACAGATTACAGTTCTTATCCGAAAAGTATATCTTGTCTCCGACAATCTGCATTGTGCTGCATTCCTTATCATATATGGTTTCTATCTTCTTCTCTCCCGCTTTTATCTTTACTATCGCGGAATTATTCATTACACCGTAGATGTAACCTTCATGCTCAGTAAGATATGCCAGCCAGCTGTCTGCCTTTATTTTCTCTATTTTTCCCAGCTCCGGCTTGTCACCTGCTTTTATCTCAGCCATACATATGAAGCCGTTACCATATGTTTCTCCGCCGTAAGTTCCGTACAGTATGTTATCCACAATTATAAAATTGCCATATTCCATACTGTTGTTCATCTCTCTGACTTCATCATCAGAAAGCTCCAGATCCCATCCTTCAATAAATTTGGATGCGTTGCCCAGATATGTGAAGCCGAAGCTCATAGTGGTTTTGATTTCCTGACCGTCTGACGTATAGCTGTCCTCTAGGCTCACCGTCAGTTTATTGCTCTCAAGAGTGGCATTCATGTCCTGGTTTTCTTCTCCCGATGTTCTGACAACATACCCACCATCAGCTTCCTCCCAGGTTATCTGCGATGTTTCATCAAGGAAAACGAACTCTCCCGTGCCGTCGCCATATGCTTTAAGATGCGCCAGTTCCTTTGCTTTCTTACCATAAAGACCCTCAAGCTCATCCTTCTGCATTGTGGTATCTCCGTCCTTCATCGAAATGTCGGTACACTCCCAGTCACCTACAATAGAGGTCGCCTTAAGCTCGGGTTCTGCTTCCTTCTCATTGTCGTTTCCGCCGCCGCATCCTGCCATCGAAAAGCACAACATAAATGACAGCAGCAAAGCCGGTAATAGTTTTTTCATAGCTTTCACCTCATCCTATTTAACATCCTTATCATCGAATATATCTCCACATTCCGGACAGAATTTCGGTGGATTTTCAGGGTCTTCAGGTTCCCATCCGCACTTGTCACACTTGTAAAGCCTTGCTCCTTCCGGCTTCTTCGCTCCGCATTCGCTGCAGAATTTGCCTTTGTTAAGTGCACCGCAGCTGCAGGTCCA
>JBJESR010000103.1:0-16305 GCA_051882895.1 Lentihominibacter sp. | reverse complement strand
AGCCTCTCTTGCCTCCTCTGAATATATTCCGCTGTCAGCAATAAAATCATCAACGAAGTTTTTTCTGATCTCATCGGTTTTAAGAGCCTTTGCTGTTTCATCAACATAGTATATGACTTCAACTCCGTTTTCCTTAAGAAGCTCTGCGAAACGATCGTGCTCCTGCTGAGCTATTTTCAGATAAGGAATGTCATCAAACAGAAGACGTTCGAAATTATCCGGCACCAGACCTTCGATCTCGCCGCCTAATCTGTGAAGCAGCACCCTGTTCAGTTTTCCTATTTCAGAGTAATTGTTAATTCCGGGTTTCATAAATACCCTCCTCTCATATTCCTCTTAATATATTTTATGCTATTGTCGCAACTATAACAGCTTTTATAGTATGCATTCTGTTTTCGGCTTCGTCGAATACCTTTGAGTGCTTGCTGCGGAACACTTCATCGGTAACCTCACGGATGTCATATCCTGCATCCATCTGAGTCTTTGCCATCTTTGTCTCAAAATCGTGGAATGAAGGCAGGCAGTGCATGAAAATAACGTCAGGATTTTCAGTAGCTCTGATCATATCCATATCGATTCTGAACGGTGTCAGAAGCTTGACTCTTTCTGGAATCTCAGCTTCCTCTCCCATTGATGCCCATACATCTGAATACAGAACATCTGCACCCTTCAGGCATTCCGGATCACTGGAAATTTCAATAACTGCACCTGTTTCAGCAGCAACCTCCTGAACCTTGGCGATAACATCCTGATCAAGCTCCTTGGCAAGAACATCAGGGCCGTAAGCAACATAGTGCATTCCCATCTTTGCGCAGCCGTACATCCATGCATAGCTCATATTGTTTCTGATATCTCCGCAGAATACAACCTTGACTCTGCTGAGAGGCTTGGCAATATGCTCCTCAATAGTAAGCAGGTCAGCCAGAATCTGAGTCGGATGATCAACGTCTGTGAGACCGTTCCATACAGGAACTCCAGCATACTTGGCAAGATCCTCAACAACTTCCTGCTTGTATCCTCTGTACTCGATTCCATCATAGAATCTTCCGAGTACCTTTGCAGTATCCTCAAGTGATTCCTTCTTGCCCATCTGTGAGCTTCCTGAATCGAGGAAAGTAACGTGAGCACCTTCATCGAGGCATGCCACTTCAAATGCACATCTTGTTCTTGTTGAAGTTTTCTCAAAAAGCAGAACCACGTTCTTTCCTTTAAGCACTTCGTTTCTGATGCCTGCTCTCTTCTTTGACTTGAGGTCATGTGCCAGATCAAGCATGTATCTGATTTCTTCCGGTGTGAAATCCATAAGTGTTAAAAAACTTCTTCCCTTTAAATTAACTGCCATTTTGTCTCTCCTTTTCTTTTGTTAATTTCAGTAATACTATTTATCAGTTCTGTTTACAGTTCCTTTTTCTTTATCTAAAGGATACAATACACAGAGAATTTACAAAAGTACCAGCATCTTTCTTTTTTTGTGTGCCAGCTATGTATTTACAAGATTTTGCTTATTTTAATGTTGTTTTTATCTGAATATTCTGTTTGAATTTTTTTATAATTTTTCTAAGTTTTACCATTCCGGTTTTTATTTCTTCCTCCGTCGGATAAGAATAATTAAGCCTCATGTGATCGTTTCCTGCAGTCTTTTTCAGATAAAACACATGTCCCGGAATAAACGTCACACCCTGTTTCTGAAGTTCTTCAAGAAGCTTCCTTGAATCCATTCCATCCGGCAATCTTACCCATATATATACACCGCCCTTGGGCCTTATATAGCTCAGCCCTGATTCGGCAGAAATCTCATCAAGATAACTGCACATAATATCACGCTTTATTCTGCATATATTCCTGAACTCATCAAGACGCCTGAAAAAAGTTCCATCATTCATATATTCAAGCATAAGCATCTGAGGTGTCCAGTCCAGCGATGCTATTCTGACTGACACCATCCCGCTCAGCTTCTCAATTATATTCCTGTCTGCGACTACAAACGAGACACTGATTCCCGGCATCATAGTAAGAGAAAAGGAATACATATATATAACATTATTCCCCTCATCCATAGATTTTATAGATGGAACGCGATCAATATCATAATATAGTTCCGAACCTTCATCGTCTTCTATTATAGGAATTCTGTATCTGTATGAAAGTTCCAGAAGCTTGCGCCGTCTTTCTATCGTCAGGAATGCCCCGGTAGGATTACTGAAGCTTGAATCGACATATATGAACCTGGGATGTTCACTTTCGATAAGGGCTTCCAGATTATCACATATCATGCCATCTTCATCCACAGGCACAGTTATGAGCTTGCCGCCTGCCAGCTTTATAGTTCTGTGTACATCCGGAGATAATGGTTCCTGTGCCAGTATTCTGTCACCTGGAGAAAGCATGAGATCCAGTATGAAATCGAGAGCCTGATTGTTGCCCGACAGAATCTGTATATTTCCAGGTTTTGTAATAACACCCTTAAGACTCATAAATTCAGAAATTCTCCTGCGCAGCTGAGGATCTCCTTTATAAGGTGTATAGAAATACGCATTATCCCGCTTACGGTTAAGAGCTCTGGCAAGCACATCTGCAATTTCATCAGTTCTGTAAGGCTCTCTGGCTGCAACACCTCCGCCAAACGATATTATATCAGCTTCATATGATCTGCTGAAAAGTTCGTCGAAATCCATCTGAAAATCTGTAAAATCGTCTCTGACAAGAGCCTCCCAGTTCACGTTCTTTTTTATCATGCCTTCATAAATGCTCTTGTATCTGACGCGATATCCCACTCCCTGATAAGATGTCAGCAGTCCTTCATCACGAAGTTCAGCATAAGCTCTGACTATCGTATTTCTATGTACTCCAAGCTCTCCTGCAAGGGCTCTTTCTGAAGGAAGTGAATAACCATCCACAAGACTGCCGTTGAATATCAGTTCCCTTATCTGCTGTGAAAGCTGCAGATATATAGGCACTCTGGCATTTCTGTCAACCTTTAGCTTCATTTTCTCTCCCCATGGAACTGGTAATAGCATGTTTCAAGCCTTCCATTATAAAGCTTTCTTCGCCTGTCGGCTTTCCTGCCCATCACCTTTTTCTCGACTTCCCTGTCTGTTGTGATCATAAACAGTGACCAGTCTCTGTTCTCTTTAAAAAACTTTTTTAAAGCTTCGTATATTTCGGATATTTCATCCTCTTCTCCGATTCTCTTGCCATATGGAGGATTGGTTATTATTATCCCGTTATCTCCTGCAGAATTCAGGTTTCTGATATCTGCTCTGCAGAATTGTATGCAGTCATCCACTCCTGCCTCGGCGGCATTTTCCTGTGCTGCTTTTACCGCCTTGCTGTCAATGTCATATCCATAAATATCAAGAGGCCGTTCATAATCCATATCGTCAAAGGCAGCCTTACGTTCTTCTTTCCACAGATTTGCCGGGATGAAATCCCACTCTTCACATGCGAAAGTCCTGTTAAGGCCTGGTGCAATATTTCTGCCTATCATCGCTGCTTCTATAGGAATGGTTCCCGAACCGCAGCAGGGGTCTACAAGAATTCTCCCCTGCTTCCAGAAGGAAAGCTGTATCATAGCGGCTGCAAGGGTTTCCTTGATGGGCGCAGTGACATCTGACACTCTGTATCCTCTTTTGTGCAGACCTGTACCGCTCGTATCAACGGTCAGCGTCACCCTGTCCTTCAGCAGAGATGCCTTGACAGTATATTCGGCACCTGTTTCCTCGAATACCTCTACACCATAAAACTCTTTAAGTTTTTCAACAATTGCTTTTTTGACTATTTTCTGACATGCAGGCACACTGTGAAGTTTTGACTTTACCGATGTGCCTGTGACAGTAAACCTGCCGTCCAGAGGTATAAGCTGCTCCCATGGCAGACCTTTGGTCTGCTGAAACAGCTCTTCAAACTCCGTAGCATTGAATTCCGCCATTTTAAGCAGTACCCTGTCTGCAGTTCTGAGCCACAGATTTGAACGTACTATGGCACGTTCATCTCCCATATAGGTGACTTTGCCATCCTCCGTTCTGATTATTCTGTATCCCAGTGCCTCTATCTCACGCCTGACAACAGCCTCAAGCCCGAAGGTAGCTGTTGCTATCAATTCCAGTTTCATATATAAGTTTCTCTCCTGTTCAAGCTGTTTTTACTTATGACGTCGATATACTTAAGCGATTCACCTGTGCCTCTGGCGACACAGAAGTCAGCTTCGTCTGCTATCATCGTCCTGATTCCTGTTCTCTGCTGTATTCTCTTATCAATCCCCCGCAGATACGCTCCTCCCCCGGTGATCATAATACCCGATTCTCCTACATCTGCCGCCAGCTCAGGCGGAGTCTTTTCAAGCACGTTATGAACCGCTTCGCATATCTCATCCAGCGGCTCCTCCAGTGCATCCAGAATCTCAGTCGAGGAAATCTCAACGGTCTCAGGCAGTCCTGAGACCAGATCCCGTCCTTTGCACAATGCCCTCATGATTTCTTCGCTGTGGTATGCTGCTCCTATCTCTTTTTTGAGCTTCTCCGCCATGCGCTCGCCTATGAATAAATTATAGTTTCTCCTCATATATTTGACAATATTATCATCAAATTTATCACCGGCTGTTTTTACAGATATGCTCGTTACTATGCTCCCCATGGATATTACCGCAATATCAGTAGTACCGCCGCCTATATCGATTATCATGATACCTTCCGGTCCTGCTATATCTATACCTGCACCTATTGCAGCAGCCACAGGCTCCTCTATAAGATATACCGATCTGCTTCCAGCCTGCATAACGGCCTCTTTCACTGCTCTTTTTTCGACTTCTGTCACACCGCTCGGCACACACACAATTATTCTGGGTTTAAAAAATCTTGTAGTTCCACAGGCTTTCCTGATAAAATACTGCAGCATCTTCTCCGTCACATCGTAATCCGATATCACACCGTCACGCAGCGGCCTTATTGCTGCAATATTTCCCGGAGTTCTTCCTATCATACGCTTTGCTTCACTTCCTACGGCAAGTATCTCTCTGGTATCTCTGTTCACGGCAACCACAGAGGGCTCCTGAAGCACTATTCCTTTACCGTCTATATAAATGAGCACATTGGCTGTCCCAAGATCTATCCCTACTTCTTCACTAAAATTCATAGCTGACTCATGCAGTAAAATACTGCGTATTCCTTTCATTTTATCAGTTACGTGTTAGTTTTACCAGTATGAATAAAAAATACACTCAAAATCTAAAGTAAGTATATTATCATTCGCAATCTCATATATTGTTTTAACTTCCAAAGTTAATCCAATATGAGGTGGTGAACTGTCAAAAAATGAAAGACTATATAGAAGAGAGAGTTCTTGAGCTTGCTCATTATATCGTCGAAACCGGTGCTACCGTCCGGAGCACAGCTGCTAAATTCCGTGTTTCGAAATCTACAGTACATAAAGATATCACCGAAAGGCTCCAGGAAATAAATCCCGGCCTTGCAGCGGAAGTCAAAGAAGTTCTTGATAACAATAAAGCTGAACGTCATATCCGCGGCGGTCTCGCTACCAGAGAAAAGTATCTCCATATCAGGCAAAAATAACAATAAGGCTGTCTCATAAGATGAGGCAGCCCTTATTCTAACGTCTGCGCCCTGCCATCAGATTGTCTGCCACAAACAGCAGGTAGCTGATTCCCAGGAAAACCAGCAATGTAATTATCATGTTCATCCCCAGCAGATTAAAATATGGAACAGCCTTAACCGCTGCACCGACACTGTTGATAATAAAGACAGCCAGATTGAATATAACCGGGATAATCATCCATATTATCGGGCTGTAAGCTGTGAAACTGCCTTTCCTGCAGAAAAACAGATAGTCAGCAAACACCATTACCGGTGAAACAAAATACAGCAGTGTTCCTGCCAGAGACAGGTCTCCTGACAATGCTCCCGACATTCCGAAATTAACATAATAATAGATAATAAAAGTAATTATCATATATATCGTCACTGCACCTCTCAGAACACCTCTTTCCCGGTCAGTCCTGACAATTATAAGATATGCGAAATAAACCAGGGAGAGTGCGTTGGCTACAAGTGCGAAATCCTTCATTACCGCATCAGGCCCGAACCCGGATCCTATCACTCTGATTACAAGCCCTGCTCCGCATATAATTATAAAAATGACTCTGAAAATTACTGCAACGGTATTGTTTCTTATGTACATTCTGGAATAATGCCTCCTGTTTTATTCATAATATCATTACTGATTATAACAGGATTTAGCTGCTTTTACAAATTCTCTGAACAGCGGATGCGCTTTATTCGGTCTGCTCTTGAATTCAGGATGATACTGAACTCCGACAAAGAAACTGTTATCAGGTATTTCAACTGCTTCAACAAGCCTGCCGTCAGGTGAAGTGCCTGCTATTATCATGCCTTCTGATTCAAATCTTTCCCTGTAATCATTGTTGAATTCGTATCTGTGCCTGTGTCTTTCGGATATTTCTACCGTACCATATGCCGATGCCATCAGAGTATCCTCTTTTATCCTGCACGGGTATGCTCCCAGCCTCATAGTTCCGCCCTTAGGAATATCTCCTGACTGATCCGGCATAAAATCAATCACCTTATTACTGCAGCTTTCATTGAACTCGCCCGAATCCGCATCACTGATTCCCAGCACATTTCTGGCAAATTCAATTACTGCTACCTGCATTCCCAGACAGATTCCGAAATAAGGGATGCAGTTTTCACGGGCATATCTGGCCGCATTTATTTTCCCTTCTATACCTCTGTCACCGAATCCTCCCGGCACCAGTATACCTGAAACACCATTAAAAATATCGTGCGCATCTTCCCGGGTCACATCTTCGGCCTCTATCCATTTGATATCGACTCTGCATCCATTCTCATAACCTCCGTGTCTCAGAGCTTCCGCTACAGAAAGATACGCATCGTGAAGCTTCACATACTTACCTACTACAGCTATTTTCACAGTTTTCTCTCTTGATTTGATCCTTTCGACCATGGCTTTCCATTCTTCCATCTCACAAGGACCGGCATCTATGCCCAGTTCTCTGCATACAATCCATGAAAATCTTGATTTTTCCAGCATAAGCGGAGCCTCATAAAGAACAGGCAATGTCATGTTTTCTATGACACAGTCCGGTTTGACATTACAGAACAGAGATATCTTGTCATAAATATCTTTGTCTATAGGTTCATCTGACCTCATCACTATAATATCCGGTGAAATTCCCATTGTGCGCAGTTCTTTCACAGAATGCTGGGTAGGTTTTGACTTATGTTCCCCTGAACTTCTGAGATACGGAACCAGTGTCACGTGGATAAACAGGCAGTTTTCCTTGCCTTGTTCGAGAGACACCTGCCTTATAGCTTCGAGAAACGGCTGGCTCTCTATGTCTCCTACTGTTCCTCCGATTTCAGTAATTATCACATCTGCATTACCTGTTTTGCCTACATTGTAAATAAATTCCTTGATCTCATTGGTAATATGAGGAATCACCTGAACTGTACTGCCGAGATATTCACCTTTTCTTTCCTTGTTCAGAACATTCCAGTAGACCTTGCCTGTAGTCAGATTGGAATATCTGTTGAGATCCTCATCTATGAATCTCTCGTAATGCCCGAGATCAAGATCGGTTTCAGCCCCATCCTCAGTCACATATACCTCTCCATGCTGATACGGGCTCATCGTGCCCGGATCCACATTAATGTACGGATCCAGCTTCTGAGCGGCCACCTTAAGACCTCTGGCCTTCAGCAGCCTCCCAAGAGACGCTGCAGTTATCCCTTTACCGAGACCTGATACAACACCACCTGTAACAAAAATATACTTCTTCATGTTTTCACACCTGCCTCTCATGAAAAATGCACAAAAATAAAAAAGATAAGGTGTCAGGCTGTTTTAGTGAGAAGGAGATATCAGACCCCAGCTTCTCTGCCGTCTTCCTTATTTTCTTATCTTTGTGCACAAATTTTACTTGTGAATTATACTACATTGTTTCTCCTGCTGCAATAATTTTCTGAAAAAAGAACATAAAAATACAAAAGCAGAACAGTCACTGCCGGCTGCTCTGCTTAATCAGCTTATATGTATCATCTGAAAATATTTTTTATCCTGACTCTGTAGCTTTTTCTATTCTCGTCATCTGCCGCACGATATTTATCAAGCAGCTTTTCTACCCTTTCATTATTTCCAAGCTCAGCCTCATATTTTTCCCTCTCATACTCAGTCAGTTCGCTTATTTTCCTGATATGCGCTTTTATCGGCTTGGGAAGAACAATCATATATATCAGCGGTGCTATAATCAGGAAATGGATTACAGACCAGATTATCATCGCTGCAGCCACCGGTTTCGCAGAAATGCCGCAGAACATTGTCAGCACCAGGATCATGAGAACTGCAAGCCATACAATGAAGGTAACATAGGTTCTGTCCAGAAAAGCCAGTTTTTTCTGCAGTGCTTCATCATGCCAGACATCCTTCTGTTTACCGCTTCTGAGAACCTGACTCCATTTGTTCCTGCTGTGCACCAGTCTGAATGCTGTTCTGAAATCATCAAATGAAGCTTTCTGCTCCGGAATCTCTTCAGCTGTATAACGGGTCCTGCGGTAAAACACTTCCGCCATAACACATCTTCCTTCGCCCATAACAGAAATGTTTCTGTCTTCGCCAGCTTCAAGATCAATTATCAGCTGCTCTCCCTGTTTAACCATATCACTTTCGCCATCGGAAGAAACGATCACATACCCTTGAACACAATAGAACCCGTATGATACCTCTGACATCCCGTCACGTTCATTTTTCGGAATCACCTGCGCCTGCTCATCCGCATCTATCAGTTTCAGACTGCCGCTGCAGCCTTTTCTGTACATCAGATTGTAGTCGTTCATTACCCCGAAACATCTAGTCTTCAATGCTCCGTCAAAAGTATCCTGCTCCCATTGCTGCAGTGCAGCGGATCGTTCATCTCCGTGGGCCAGAACTACGCTGCCGTCAAGCACCATAAGAACTCTGTCATAATCAGGAAGTCTGGTAAACGAAGATTCCTCTGATTCCACAGCAGCAGTACTCAGACGCCATATGAAGTCTCTTTCCAGATAACTTGATTTTTCAGGATAAATGGCTGTTTCTGCCGTGCTTCCTCCCGACCATCTGCTTATATTGAATTGTTCCTGTTTTAATAATCTTTTTTTCATTATCTGTTAAGTCCCTTTTCCTGATATCAGTCCTTGCCGATATCGCTGAATCCCTTGCCGTGCCCCCAGACCGCCTCAACCTTTGTAACTACCACAAAAGCATCAGGATCCAGCACTGCAATTTTCTTTCTGATCAGCGCACTTTCTCTGAGAGAACACATAACTGTAAGTTCCATGAATTCAGTCTGTGTATATTCACCTGTCACTCTGATGCTGGACACACCACGATCCAGATCCTCAAGAATATATTTTTTTATACCTTCATGTTCTGATGTTATTATTGAAAGCTGCACGACTTTTCCTGTGAAACCATAAATAATCATCTCGGACACTCTGGTGATTATGACCTGAGTGATCAGTGCATACATCGCTATATTCCTGCCGAAAACAAATGCAGAAAACACTATAATCGCTGCATCGACGCACAGCAGAATCCTGCTCATACTCAAATCAGGACATAGTTTTTTCCTGATAATCCTGGCAATGGCTTCCGTTCCTGCCGACGCATACCCTTTCCAGAACACAAGTCCTATATATGTCCCCGAAAACACACCGCAGAACACTGCTGCCAGAATAACGTCCTTTTCTTCCAGCAGCTGGAAATTCAGCTGCTCAAACAGGAACAGGACAGCTGGATACATTACTGACAGCATCAGTATTTTGCGAAATTCCTTCCAGCCCAGAAAAACTATGACCATAACCAGCACTACTCCGGTGCACCCATAGTACAAAACAGAAAAGTCAGCATCAATAAAATTCTGCAGTATCCTGACAATACCGGTAAGTCCTCCCGATGTCAGCCCGTTGGGTATCATCACGGCCACAGTGGAAAATGAACTTATGCAGCATGCCGCAAGAAGCACTGCAAAATCCGCAGATAATTCCTTTATTTTCTGTCTGGTGATCCCGGTCTTCCTGATAAATGTCATTGTCATTCCCCTCAATAATATCATTAAATATGTATTTCGGCAGAAAACCTGCCGCCGAAGACATTATACCCTATAATGACAATCCGTTGACCCTCACGATTGTTCTTTATTTGTATTTTTCTTTCTGCAGAATCATACAGTCTGTCGATTCTGTACGCTCCGCCGCTGTAATCCATATCGGCTCCCCAGAACTTCACAAGGCTGAGACTATCCCTGCTGTAATATTCCTCTACAGTTTCCTTTGAGCTGCAGTGCAGCCCGGATATGTCAAGCTTGTAATCAGCAAGTTCTATTCCAGCTTCGTCTGCATTAACAGCAATTGTTCCGCTGTCAGATGATTCGCAGCTGTCCGCACTTCTCTCCAGTATAAAATTCTGGTTTATGCAAGCCATGCGATATACCTGTGCAGCCGATGCGAAATCACCCCTGTCACACATTACCCAGCTTCTCCCGAGTCTGCCGCATACCGCTCCGAAGGTTCCTGAGCCTGCGAAGAAATCAGCGCACAGATCCCCCTCGTTGCTGCAGGCCCTCACAATCCTCTCAATCAGCTTTTCCGGTTTCTGCGTCGAATAACCGGTTCGCTCAGAGGATGTCCTGCCGACCATATCGATGCTCCAGACATCCTTCATATTGACTATTGTATACCACCCTGTCTCATCCTCGTACTCTTCAACTCCTTTGAATCTGTACGGTCTTAAACCTCTGTTGTACGATTTCTCTGTCTGAGGATTGAATATATAATTGTCTGTTTTGCTGTAAAACAGCAGGGTGTCATGTTTTCTGGCAAAATTTCTTTTATTTGCTCCCCCTGACTTATATGTCCATATGATCTCATTTATGAAGTTCTTTTCACCGAAAATCTGATCAAGTATCACCTTGACATAATGTACCGCATGCCAGTCAAGGTGCACCCAGAGGCAGCCGGTATCCGACAGAAGATCCCTCATCATCAGAAGCCTTACCGTCAGCATCCTGATATATTCCCCGAAATCCATATTCCATCGATCTTCATATGCCCCGGTCTTCACCAGCCCGGATTTTCCCAGAAACTGTGACTCTATCCTGGTCGAAGCCTGATATCTGCTGTCCGAAAAAAAAGGAGGATCAACATATATCAGCTGAAATTTTCCTTTTAGCTTCTGATCCTTAATAAGATACTCCATATACTGGAGATTGTCACCGTTTCCTATCCTGTTGATCTGATCCTGGCCGCTACCCATGCAGTAGACCTCATCCGTGCAGAATTCGCGGCATGAAGCTGATGCTGATATCTCTCTATATTGTTTTTCTCCATCACGATAAGCCTCTAAAAGCTCATTAAGTCTACTCATCCCAGAAGCTCCCTGATCAGATTTCCACGACCGGCCTTTTTTAAGGCTTTAATCACAGTATCCCTGTTCTCTCTTTTATGGAAATGCAGCAGTGCCCTCTGCATCCTCTTTTCCTCTGCTGTCTTTGCCACATACACCGGCTTCATTGTGAAAGGGTCTTTTTCAGTATAATACATGCATGTCGCCAGAGTTCCCGGTGTAGGATAAAAGTCCTGCACCTGATCAGGAACAAAGCCTGTCTTTTTCATGTAAAGTGCCAGGTCCACAGCATCATCAAGGGTGCTGCCCGGATGCGACGATATGAAATAAGGAATCATATACTGTTTTTTACCGATTTTTTCATTCATCTTCCTGTACTGCCTGCTGAACAGGTCAAAAACCTCTATCGGCGGTTTTCTCATGTTTCTCAGAACATTCTCTGATGAGTGCTCCGGAGCCACCTTTAATATCCCGCTCACATGATGCCTGCACAGTTCTTCAAGAAATCTGTTCTGCTTATCAGCAAGCAGATAATCATATCTTATTCCTGAACGTATAAAAACTTTCCTGACACCATCAACGTTTCTGACTGCTTCAAGAACATCTATATACTCACTGTGATCCACATTCAGCTGACTGCAGGGTTCAGGAAACAGACAGTCCTTATTCCTGCACATACCGTGCTTTTTCTGCTTTTCACACGATGGCATCCTGAAATTGGCTGTCGGGCCTCCCACATCATGAATATACCCTTTAAAACCCTCGGTTTTAGTAAGTTCAACTGTTTCGCCAACGATGGATTCAGGGCTCCTGCTTCTGACTTCTCTCCCCTGGTGATAGGTTATCGCGCAAAATGCACATCCGCCGAAGCATCCTCTATTGGCTGTAATACTGAACTTTACCTCCTCTATAGCCGGAACTCCGCCTTCTTTTTCATACATCGGATGATAAGTCCTCATATATGGAAGTTCATATATCCTGTCCAGTTCCTCTCTTTCCAGAGGCTCCTGCGGAGGGTTCTGCACGATGCACTGGTTACCCTCATATTTTTCTATAAATCTTTCACCTGATACAGAATCATTGCTTCTGTACTGCATAGCGAAGCTTCTGCAGTATTCATCTCTGGATGATGATATTGCAGCAAAATCAGGAAGCACAACATCACCGTCGTATATATCGGGAGATTTACACCTTACACATGTACCTTTTATCCATGTTATGTCACTGACATCCAGCCCTGAATCGAGAGCTTCTGCAATTTCAGCAACGGCTCTCTCCCCCATGCCGTAAATCAGTATGTCTGCCCTTGAGTCCATCAGTATCGATCTTCTCACCTTATCATCCCAGTAATCATAATGCCCGAACCTTCTCAGGCTCGCCTCCAGGCCTCCTATTATTACAGGGACATCCTTGTATGCTTCCCTCGCTCTGTTGCTGTATACGATTACCGCCCTGTCCGGACGTCTGCCTGCCTTGCCTCCGGGAGAATACACATCCCTCTTTCTCCTGTGTCTGAATACAGAATAGTGATTCACCATAGAATCGACATTACCGCTGTTTATCAGGAATCCCAGCCTGGGTCTTCCGAAGGTCCTGAAATCCTCTGCGCTCTTCCAGTCAGGCTGAGCCAGAATTGCAACTTTGTATCCGAAGGATTCAAGCACACGGCTTATTATCGCTGTACCAAAAGAAGGATGATCAACGTAAGCATCCCCTGTTACAAGAACAAAGTCTGCCTGCTGCCATCCTCTCTCATTCATTTCTTTTTTATTTACCGGTAAAAACATCTTGCTCATCAAATCATATTTTTGTCGTGTATGACAGTTTTATCCAGTATCCGTTTGTCTTGAGCTGACCCCACCCGTTTTTGGTTTCTTTGATAGTATAAGTACCCGGCTTAATAAAACCTTTTGACTTATATAATATTCCGGGACCTGTTCTCATGTTCAGATCACTGCATTTAACCTTGACATTATATTCACTGTCTACGGGAACAGTATAGCTCAGCTTGATCCATCGTCCGTTGGTCTTAAGCTGACCCCATCCGTTTTTGGTATCCTTGATAACATATTTTGATCCGTACAGAACAAGCCCTTTACTGCTGTAGTTTGTTCCCGGGCCTGTCCTCATGCGCAGCGCTGCAGTGTTGATTCTGACTGTGTAAAGATCACTTCCGCTGCTGTCCGATGTTGCCGTCACGTCTGAGCTGCTGACCTTCGTAGTATATTTCAGGGATACCCAGTATCCGCTGGATTTTATCTTGCCCCATCCGTTATTGGTTTTCGTTATTGTATATGTGCCCGGCTTGATATATCCCTTACTTGTATAGTTTGTTCCAGGACCTGTTCTCATATTCAGATTAGTTACACTTATTTTAACCTGATAATTAACTGCAGTGCCGGAATCAACAACGGTTTCAAGCTTTTCAAGCTTTGTTACATAATCCGAGCATATCCAGTATCCGTTGCTCTCAAGTTTTACCCAGTCTCCGCACTCCTGCGTCACATCATATGTGCCTTTCTTGATATATCCTACTCTGCTGTATCCCGTACCAGGACCTGTCCTCATATTCAGATCACTTACCGAAACCTTGACACTGTAATCAACGTTCTTTTTCCCGGCTGAATCAAGAATATATATATATCCCTTAAGATTGCTGCACCAAGGTGTTCCGTAATGAAAATACAGCTTCGAGGCTGATGTCGGCTTGCTGGATGAAACCTTCCAGCCTGATTCAGATACATACGGCTTGCCGTTAACCACTTTCTCAACAATTGCAACATGCGTACCGTAGCATGCAATAGCCCCTACTTTAGGAGTAGACCCGTATGGATAATAATTTCCCTTCTTGTTCGTATTCCACCATTCGCTGGCACTCCATCTGAAAGCTGTATTCAGCGGCTGTCCGAGAATTTCACTGGCTCTGGCATATGCATACCATGTGCAGTTGCCTACCACATATCCTCCATATGATCTGTTATACTGACGGTCAGGACCCAGATTGTATTTATAAAAAAGATTATTGTCACTGTAATAATATGTCTTGCCTGCAGATGAAGTATACGATGGCATTGATGTTCTTATGCTTATGGAAGCATAACTGTTGTCTGCCATTACAGGTATTACAATCGTTACTGCAAGTATAAATGAAATCATCAGTGAAAACAGTCTTTTTCTGTTCATATTCAGAACTTCCTTTCTTCCCTTTGAAAAGCTGTGATATTTTATTATAACATCATATTTCTTTAATTTGCAAGGGTTTTAGCCATTATAAGACCCAAAAAATTACAAAAATGGAGCCGTTTTATACAGCTCCATTCCGACTTATGTCTTTTATTATGATTAAAACCAGTTCTGTCAGAAAATTTCTATTCGGATATTCTGTTCTGTTTTTCCTGACATTCAGCCCAGTATCTGCCGCCCCTGTATATTTTCTTGAAGAATATGTATGCAGGAACGGAAGTAGCTGCAAGTCCCAGACCGACAATCCAGTTATCAGCAAAGATGCTGGCTCCGTATATCACTATCGGGAAGCAGAGATATACAATATAAACCTTATTCGGTAGCGGAACTTTGAAATCAAGTTCCATATCAGGCTGCTTCACTCTAAGTTTGATATTTGAAATAAACATCATGATAACCGGTACTGCATATAATATCGATGCCAGACCGACAAATTCTATGAAGCTTCCAGACGAGCACAGGATGATGCTGACGATTGACATGATAATAATAGCAGCATACGGAGTGTGAAATCTCTTGTGCTCTTTTGCGAAGATCTTGAAGAACTGTCCTTTTTCTGCGAAAGCTTTCATCAGATATGCATATGCCAGTATATATTCACACAGAATCATCATGCTTGCCAGAGAGCCTGCTGCCACAAATGCCCATCTCAGAGGAGCTCCTCCCAGAATCTCACCGATTTCAACAAATGAAAGCGGACCTTCTGATGACCAGTCCTGCCAGTTGCCGACAGCCGACAGTGCAGGCATTACCCATAAAATATACATTATTGAGATAATAGGAATAGCAAGTACGATCGCTTTAGGTACTTTCTTTGATCCATCCTGTATATCTCCAGACATGGTGGAAATTGTCTCGAATCCTGTATTAAACCATATTCCTATAAGGAGTCCCTGACCAGCTGCTTCAAGGAAAGACATGTTTTCAGGCTTCAGCGGTTCAACCGGACTGTATTCAATATTCATGAAGGACAGTACTATCAGAATTATAAACGGTATAATGGCAAGGATTGTAATTACTGTTGCCAGATTACTTACAAGTTTGATACCTATAATATTGATAATAGCGAAGACAATTATCAGCGCTGCACACAAACACCAGTATGTGAAATCATTAACTTCTATCGGAAGCAGCATTTTCATATAATTTGCACTAAGAACAGCGAAAGTTGCCGGTTCAACAAAGCCTGCAATCGTATAGCACCATCCGCTGACGAATCCGGCTTTCTCGCCTAAGCCCTCTTTTGCCCATGTGTACATTCCTCCATCTTCCGGCCATACTGATGACAGCTCAGCAGATGAAAGACCAAATGGCAGCGACCATACAAACGGAATCAGTATGAAAACCAGCATTGTCATACCTGGTCCTACAGATCCCACAAGATCCTCTATCCCAAAACCTCCACCTGCAACTGTAACACATATCATCATGGCCAGTGCAAAAACCGAGATTTTCTTTTTGTTTGACATCTTTTAACGTATTCCTTTCAACTTTCCCCTAATAATACAGAGCCGGCAGTCCCGCCGACTCTGCACCCGTTTACATGATTTATTGGTTAATATGCAACTTAGTCTGTCTTATTTAGCCAGAAGATCAAGCATAGCTTTTTCGTTCATAGCGTCTGCATAT
>JBJESR010000102.1:0-3357 GCA_051882895.1 Lentihominibacter sp. | reverse complement strand
TAAGAGTTGTCTTACCATGGTCAACGTGACCGATTGTTCCGATATTGATATGCGGCTTTGTTCTTTCAAACTTCTGCTTTGCCATTTTATTTTCTCCTTTCTCAGATCCGCTTAACGAATCTCAACCTTTCTTCACTGTACAGCAGTTACTGCTGTAAGCACAAGAATTATTTGTTAATTGAATCAAGTAAGCTATCAGGTAATTTCTCAAAGTGGTCGAACTGCATTACATATACACCTCTGCCCTGAGTTCTTGAACGAAGGTCTGTCGCATATCCGAACATCTGTGAAAGAGGTACATAGCCTCTTACTGCCACAGCACCATTGTTCATATCTGATCCTTCGATTCTGCCTCTTCTTGAGCTGATATCTCCGATTACATCTCCCATATATTCATCAGGAACTGTAACTTCAACCTTGAATATAGGTTCAAGCAGTACCGGGCTGGCTTTCTTTGCAGCCTCTCTGAATGCCATCGAAGCAGCAATCTTGAATGCCATTTCGGATGAGTCAACTTCATGATATGAACCATCATAAAGCTCGACACCTACATCCACAACCTGATATCCTGCCACAGGACCGGTTTCCATAGCTTCTTTGATACCTTCTTCGATCTTAGGTATATATTCTTTAGGAATAGCACCTCCAACGATCGAATTCTTGAATTCGAAACCTTCACCCGGTTCTCTTGGATACAGCTTGATCTTGACATGTCCGTACTGACCGCGTCCGCCGGACTGTTTTGCATATTTGTGGTCGACATCTGCTGTTCCGGTGATAGTTTCCTTGTATGAAACCTGTGGTTTGCCAACATTGGCCTCAACCTTGAATTCTCTCAAAAGTCTGTCCACTATGATTTCCAAGTGAAGCTCACCCATTCCGGCAATAATAGTCTGACCTGTATCTTCATTTGTATAAGTCTTGAAAGTAGGGTCTTCTTCTGCCAGTTTAGCAAGTGCTATACCCATTTTTTCCTGTCCGGCCTTGGTCTTAGGCTCTATAGCGATTTCTATTACCGGATCAGGGAATTCCATAGACTCTAATATTATTTCATGTTTTTCATCACAGAGGGTGTCTCCTGTAGTAGTGACTTTAAGTCCTACCGCTGCTGCAATGTCTCCAGAATATACCATATCGATATCTTCTCTCTTGTTGGCATGCATCTGAAGTATTCTTCCTACTCTCTCCTTCTTGCCTTTTGTTGAATTATAAACATATGAGCCTGACTCCAGTATTCCTGAATAAACTCTGAAAAATGCAAGTTTACCAACAAACGGGTCAGCCATAATCTTAAAGGCTAAGGCTGAGAATGGACCCTTATCATCCGCAGGTCTGTCTTCTTCCTTCTCAGTTCCCGGAACGACACCCTTGATAGGTGGAATATCCAGTGGAGAAGGCATGTAGTCGACAACTGCATCCAACATCATCTGTACACCCTTGTTTCTGTAAGCGGATCCACATGTAACAGGAACCATTTCACCTGCAATAGTGGCTTTTCTGATTACTGTCTTTATTTCCTTCATGGTGATTTCTTCACCTTCGAGGAATTTCATCATCAGTTCTTCATCAAGCTCCGCAACAGATTCCAGGAGTTTTTCTCTCCATTCTTCTGCAAGATCACTGAGTTCTTCAGGAATATCGGTTTTTTCGTATTCCTTACCCAGATCATCTTTATATATCTCTGCTTTCATTTCCACGAGGTCGATAATTCCTACGAACGTATCTTCCTTGCCGATAGGCAGCTGGATAGGAACAGCATTTGCCTTAAGTCTATCCTTGACCATACCAACGACTCTGTAGAAATCAGCTCCCAAGATGTCCATCTTGTTCACGAATATCATTCGAGGAACGCCATACTTTTCAGCCTGTCTCCATACGGTTTCAGACTGAGGTTCAACTCCGCCTTTTGCACAAAGAACAGTAACTGCTCCATCCAGAACTCTTAATGAACGTTCAACTTCAACAGTGAAGTCCACATGTCCCGGTGTATCGATGATATTGATTCTAGTATCCTTCCATTGAGCTGTAGTAGCAGCAGAGGTTATTGTAATACCACGCTCCTGTTCCTGTTCCATCCAGTCCATTGTTGCCGCACCTTCGTGGGTTTCGCCAAGCTTATGTGTTCTTCCTGTATAGAACAGAATTCTTTCCGTAGTAGTGGTTTTTCCGGCATCTATATGTGCCATGATACCAATATTTCTCGTTTTTTCCAACGGAAAACTTCTTTTTGGCATCTTGTCCTCCTTTCTGCTGTTATTATGGCAATAAACCTTCTCAGGCAATTACCATCTGTAATGTGCAAATGCCTTGTTGGCTTCTGCCATCTTGTGTGTATCTTCTTTCTTCTTAACTGATGCACCTGTATTGTTTGCAGCATCCATCAGCTCTTTTGCCAGTCTTTCTGACATTGTTTTTTCGCCTCTGGCTCTTGTATACTTTGTAAGCCATCTGAGACCGAGAGTCTGACGTCTGTCAGCTCTAACTTCGATTGGTACCTGATAGTTGGCACCACCTACACGTCTGGCTTTTACTTCAAGAACCGGCATAATGTTGTTCATAGCCTTTTCGAATACTTCCAAAGGTTCTTCGCCAGTTGCTTCTTTGACCTGTTCAAATGCGTCATAAACGATTTTCTGAGCGACACCTTTCTTTCCATCCAGCATAACGCTGTTGATCAGTTTAGCGACCACAACGCTACCATAAACCGGATCTGGAAGTACTTCTCGCTTAGGTACATTTCCTTTTCTTGGCACTTCTCTTCCCTCCTAGTTAATTCTACAGTCGGTACTCGAAAACAACAGTCCAGTCACATGATTGACCCCGATCGTTATTTCCGCGGTGCACATTGATAATTCATCCTATGCTCCAGAGGCATTGATTTATATATCAAAGGCACTTTCAAATTTACCGAATTACTACTTCTTAGGTCTCTTTGCTCCATATTTGGAACGAGCCTGTCTTCTGTCTGCAACACCTGCAGTATCAAGTGTTCCTCTAACAATATGGTATCTTACACCTGGAAGGTCTTTTACTCTTCCGCCTCTGATGAGAACAACACTGTGCTCCTGAAGATTGTGTCCGATTCCAGGGATGTATGCTGTTACTTCGATACCGTTAGTAAGACGAACTCTGGCAACTTTTCTCAAAGCTGAGTTAGGCTTCTTAGGTGTAACAGTCTTAACAGAAGTGCATACACCTCTCTTCTGCGGTGAATTAACATCAGTAGCTACTCTTCTGAGGGAGTTCATACCCTTGTTGAGAGCCGGTGCTGTTGATTTCTTTTCACTGCTGGTTCTGCCCTGACGTACTAATTGGTTAATTGTAGGCATCCTTTTTCTCCTTTCTTCAAAAATGAAA
>JBJESR010000101.1:2096-3364 GCA_051882895.1 Lentihominibacter sp. | reverse complement strand
CTTTGACATACCGGCAAGCACAACCTGTATTTCTATTTTCATACTTTCATTTTCTCTGACAAGCTCCGGATCATTAACAAGCTCCGGCAGATCACAAAGCTGCTTATCAGGATCTGTCACAATCTTAATCATTGCCATTTTCAGATCACGCCCGAACATGTTAAACTGTCTGTGACCTAAATATACTATATCGTTCTCCTGTAGCAGCTCGACAGCTCTTGTCCAGTCTTCCCAGTTTCCAAAGCAAAGGGTATAGCATTTAAAGTTATCTCCAAGCTCCGCCTTATAAGCCGGAGCTTTTCCCCTTGACGGCAGAACTTCCGGTCCCGGCCATGGATGCAGCCTTACAGCCAGCTTCGTACATACTCCCATAGCTCCACAAGTTCCTAAATTCCCTCTCAGAATCGCTCTGGCGCTCGGTCCCGGACCTTCACCGCAGAACCATCCGGCACCAGAACCCAGAGAACCTGTTTTCAAGACTGTACCATCCGGCAGAACCCATTCTGCCCCAAGCATGTTTTCTCCTGAAACTCCCATAAAGGCTGTCGACGGACCGGCTCCTACCCAGCCGGCAGTGCTGGCAACAGTTGAACTGCTGCAGCCAACACCTGGAATATTCAGATTAAGACCATGCTTCATAGCCTCCGCCTGTATTGCTCCGGCAATTGCATATGGTTCTACTATCGCTATCTGGTTTTCTTCATCAATTTCAATGCTTCTCATGCGCCTCAGATCCATCTGAATTGCCATATCTGAACCTATGTAACCCATCACTGACCAGAATGTGGTCGATGCCTTGAACTGTATTCTGTACTCATTGCACACGAGTACTATCTGCCTTATTTCCTCTGTATTCCCCGGTAATATTACAGCCTGAGGCAGCGGTGTAATATGAGAATACGGACCATAATGGGCAGAAGACTGGGATGCAATGCAGCGGTAACTTTCCAATATGCCTTTGTCTTCTGATATATTTCTCGAACCGACTATTTTTTCAAGCCTGGTATATATTTCTCTATCTAATGACATATTCCTCTCCTTTACATTGCTGATTTCACCAGCTGAATCAAATCCATAACTTCAATGCTGTTTCCGGTTTTATCCAGTGCATTACAGAAATTGTCATAACACCACGGGCATGCAGTCACAAGAACAGATGCCCCTGTTGAAACAGCTTCCTCCAGTCTTTCTCCTGCAGTCCATTGTGAAAACGCTTTATCTGTATCGCTGCAGCCTCCACCTGCTCCACAGCACCAGGAATATTCTCT
>JBJESR010000101.1:0-1996 GCA_051882895.1 Lentihominibacter sp. | reverse complement strand
ACCAGAATTTCAAGGCAATCCAACGCATATCCCTTTAATTTATCATCGTAACTGTATTTACAGCCCGGGAAAAAAATCACCTCAGCCTGTTCTTTTACAGCATTTTTTACTTTTATATCACTCTTCCAGTCCAGTCTGTGTTCTTTTTTCATACCCGTAAGCAGAGTTTTCTCTTCATGGAGGCTTTTTATCATGTCATCCTGTACTGGAAGAGTTTTTCCTTTTTCCACCGCTGAATGTTTGAGCTCCAGATTGTGAGCAAGAGGCTCCAGATTATATCGGCATATTTTACAGGATACATCACATGCCCCGCATGCCAGGCAGGAATGAATCACATCTGTAACCGCTTCAGTGTATTCTGCCCTTTCATCAAGCAGCGCCTGAGAAAGCTGGAACCTGCCGCGTGCTGAATAAGCATTGAAATTATTGTAGCATACACTTGGACAGTTTTCTCCGAAACGCATGCTCTGAACCTTGTCAAAAGGTATCCATTTGCAGTTCAGACAGTTACTGCATCTTTCCATCATTGGTCTGAAATCTTTTAATGCCATTTTTATTCTCCCTTCTTTATATGAGTTTTCCTGTATTCATGACATTATTAGGATCGAATATTCCTTTTAGCTTTTTCAGTATTTCTTTTGCCTGCTTGTCCTTTTCAAACTGGATATCTCTCCATAAGCCATAAGGTCTGGCAAAATATGCATCCATTTCAGCTGCTGCAAAACTGCCGTCTCTATATATTTCAGTCACAATATCAGTTTCCTGCTTATCATTTTCATCATATGGGAAAATAAATTCCAGATGCACAGATGTTCCGCAATGCTGCGGCTGCATATATACGCCCATCTGTGAAACATCATAATTCTTAGCCTCAGCCAGTTCTCTGATTTTCAAAACAAACTCGTCTGCTTTGCCAAAGGTTGTAATGAAGAATATTTCTCTGGCAGCGCCTTTAAGATTATCTTTCCAGCATTTTTCCCTGTCCGTTCTGTATATTCTGTCCAGAACATAATCACTGCTGAAATCTCCTGCACCTTCTTTCATTTCAAGCCCGCAGCATCCAGCAATTTCTTCAATGCTCTGTTTCTGAGCTTCGACTCTCATTTCAGCCAGAAGTTCACGTCCTGCAATACCGATAATTACAAACCATTCCTTTTCTTTATCCAGTGCGCTGGATATTACACCAAGGTCATCAACAAGAAGTGCACTAAGGCTTGCTTTATTTACCAGAAACAGTTCATCAGAAAAACGTTTTCGGATAACTTCATTCATAAAGTGAACGGCATCTTTCATATCATCGGTTGATACGCTGTACATTTTGTGTACAGTCGGAAGCACTTCACATTTCAGAGAAGCCCATGTCACTATTCCCATAGTTCCCTGAGCTGCAGTAAGCATTCTCACAAAGTCAAATGCATTCGGTCCATACCCGTTTATCTGCCATCTTTCACTTTTCCACTGTTCTTCCAGATTTTTAACACTACCGCCTGCTTCACCTGTGAACATATTGTTGCCATCTCCCCAGGTGACTTCTGTGCATCTCAAAGGATCAAAATAGTTCCACTGGTGATTTGCATTCAGCCTTGGTTCAACCTCAAGAACACTAGCTACTACTGATTTATCTCTGCGAGGAGCAAGAGGCATTGACAGCATCATACCCTCTTTTTTCAGAGCAGCCTGCAGTTCCCCATATGTCACTCCAGGCTCTACGACCGTCATTCTGTGTGTCCTGTTAATACTTATTATTTTTTTCCATCCGCTCAAATCGACAATCTGTGCATTTTCAACTTCTGGTTCTGTACCACCGTTTCTATGCTTTCCCTGCGAACTTAAGGGCACCAGTGTCCGTTTCTCAGCATTTGCACATTTTACCAGTTCCTGAACCTGATCGACATTGTCAGGTCTGATAATTTCACTACTATAATTGTTTGCCATAATATCCTCCATCAAAAACCCGCAGCCGTTTATAATATTTTATAATATTTGATGCAGACAG
>JBJESR010000100.1:0-3373 GCA_051882895.1 Lentihominibacter sp. | reverse complement strand
AAGGCCGGTGAAGCGATTTCCGACAATCTGGGGCCTGTTCATACTGACAGAGGATCCCACGATACAGAAGGACCTACGGCTCTGGCAAATTCCGTTACGAAGGTAGACCACAGCATAGCAACCAACGGCACGCTTCTCAATATGAAATTTCCTCAGGAAGCAGTTGCCGGGACAGAAGGCAGGGATAATCTCATCAGCTTCATCGATGAATATCTGGCCAAGGGTGCAATGCACGTCCAGTTCAACATCATGAGTGCCGATACCATGAGAGCAGCTCAGAAGAAGCCGGAGAACTACAAGGATATGCTGGTGAGGGTGGCAGGATACAGTGCCTACTTCGTTGACCTGGGCAAGGCACTTCAGAAGGATCTTATCCAGAGAACCGAGCTGCATTTTTAAAACAGCACATAAAAACAGAATAGAATAAAACAGAATCAGGGACATTTCACATAAGGAAGTGTCCCTTTTGCATGTCTGCAAAAATATTGCTTATGGAGCCCATATTAAAGTCATATTTCTTAGGACAAGGAATATCCTTTAATAAGAAAAACAGAAGAAAAGGGGTGCATTTATGGACAGCAATACAGAAAAAATATTCAGGCGCCTGCCTGATTTCATGCAGAAGACTATTAAAGGAATGCCGCCGGAGGTGACAGACAACTTCGAGGAAATAAGAATAAGATCGCGACGGGATACACTCATCATAAGCGGAGGCCGGGAGATAAGTCTTCACGATGCTTCAGAAATCACGCCGGATATACTGGAGGAAACCCTTAACAGGCTGCTGGATTATTCTTACTATGCTTATGAAGATGAGCTTTCAAAGGGCTACATAACCATAGAGGGAGGTCATCGTGTCGGAGTCTGCGGCAGAGTAACGCTGAGAGAGGACAAGGTTCATCTTATCAAGGATATTTCC
The DNA here is from genome assembly GCA_051882895.1 of Lentihominibacter sp. GTDB lineage: Bacteria > Bacillota > Clostridia > Peptostreptococcales > Anaerovoracaceae > Lentihominibacter. The sequence continues at coordinate 2,454 of JBJESR010000100.1, read as the reverse complement.
TCCCTCAACATAAGACGCAGCAGGCAGATAATAGGAGCATCCAGCAAAGTCATCAGAGCAGTGTGTGATGACAGCCGCCATACCATCAGCAATACACTGATAATTTCGCCGCCGAAATGCGGTAAGACAACGATACTTCGGGATCTGGCAAGGGTTCTCAGCAACAAAGGCTTCAAGGTTGGAATCTGTGACGAACGTTCAGAAATTGCGGGCTGCTACAATGGTGAAACCAGCTATGATCTGGGCAGCAGGACGGACGTTCTGGACGGCTGCCCGAAGGCAGAAGGCATACTGATGCTGATAAGAGCCATGTCTCCTGATGTGATAATAACAGATGAAATCGGTAAAAAAGAAGATGTGAAGGCTATAGAGGCCGCCTTGTGTGCAGGAGTAGGAATTATCACAACAATTCACGGAAGCAGTTATGAAGATATCGCATGTTCATCCATCGGCGAGCTTGTGGAAAATCAGGTGTTCGATACCCTTGTATTCCTGACGGCAACACCTGAGACAGGCACAGTCAAACGTATCATGAAGCTTGCAGGAATGAAAAAAGGAGCATGATGATGTTGAAGATACTTGGCTGTATTATGATTTTCGCAGGAAGCACGTGCATAGGACTGCTTAAATCCGCTTCATACAAAGCAAGACGAACAGAGCTTGAGAACACCATCGAGCTTCTCCGTATGCTTCAGATGAATATCACCTACAGGAAGGATTCACTGCAGAAAACCTTTGTTAAAACAGCGGAACTTAAAGAGTGCTGGTTTTCAGACCTGCTCATAAACTGCAGCGACCTGCTGGCGCAGCATATGACCATAGCGGAAGCCTGGCGGATATCAATCGAGAAAAATATGGCCATGTACCCTTTATATCACGACGATCTGGAGGTATTAAAGGATGTTGCCATGGGCCTTGGTAAAAGCGACACGACAGGACAGAGCAATGTGTTTGAGCCGGCGCTGCTGAGGCTGGCATCGGCCCTGCGTGAGGCAGCAGAGCAGGAGAAAAAACAGGGGAGGATGTACAGAAGCCTCGGGATATCAGCAGGGCTTGTAATAGTTATTTTATTTTTGTGAGGTAGATAGATGGATATAGATATCATATTCAAAATCGCTGCTATCGGTATAGCAATTGCAGTGCTGAACCAGGTGCTGATAAAGGCAGGCAGAGAAGAACAGGCTATGATGACGACACTGGCGGGAGTGATAGTGGTTCTGATGCTGATCATACAGATGATAACAGAGTTTTTTGATACGGTTAAAACCTTTCTTACATTCTAGGTGGGATTATGGAAATACTGAAGATAGCCGCAGTTGCACTGACAGGTGTCGTACTGGCGTCTGTGATGAAAAACGTAAATAAAGAAATTGCGATTTACATAATACTTGCTACTGTAATCATACTTTTCTTATCAATAATAGATAAGCTCTGGGAAGCATTCAGATTTCTTGAAGGAATATATGATAATGTCACATACGGCAGGTCATTCTTTCCTGTGATAATCAAAGTTCTTGCCGTGGCATATATCACTGATTTTACTGCTCAGCTCTGCAGAGATTCCGGTGAAAACGCCATAGGCAGCAAGGTTGAGCTGGCAGGCAAAGTGCTGATTTTTTATCTTGCGATGCCGATTCTGACCGCGATACTGGAGCTGATAAGCTCGCTGCTTGCATGACGGGGAGAAGACTATGGATTATGAAACTATAATTGATGAGCAGCTCAGCTCCATGGATGTGGATGAGCTGGAGGAGCTGGCACGGGATGCAGGAGCCGGCAGTGGGTTTGAGGATGTGACCGTGGCACAGATTGTGGATGATCTGCTGAAGGGCAGACCGGTCTTTGATTCAGAGAGAATAATTGATGATCTGATGCAGCTTTTTATCATGGAAGTCAAATCATCTGTGCTTCTGGGCTGTGAAATACTGACGGTGTGCATTGTCATAGGACTTCTCACAAACTTTTCCAGTTCTTTTGGAAAAAGCACCGTATCAAATCTCGGCACTATAATATGCAGTTTCGTGGTGATCGCACTGTGTATCGGCAGTTTTTATCAGACATATGGCTATTGTCAGGATGCTATGAACACCATGTCATCAACAATGCTGATACTTCTTCCTGTCATGATTCCGCTGCTTGTCTCCATGGGAGGGCTTTCTTCGGGCAGTATACTGGATCCGGTGATAATAGGGGCAGTGACCGGCTTTGATTTCATAATGCAGCATATCGTGCTGCCGCTGGTGTTCCTTTCGGCAATTTTCGTCATGATAAACAGTATCACAGAAAAAGATTATATCAGGAAGCTGTCGGTGTTTCTCAGAAGGTGCGCCTTATTTATCGTCGGACTTTGTATTACAATTTTTTCGGGGATTACAGCCATACAGGGGATTATAACAAAATCCGCCGATGGCATACTGATAAACACAGCACGATTTTCCATCGATAATTTTGTGC
>JBJESR010000099.1:0-16835 GCA_051882895.1 Lentihominibacter sp. | reverse complement strand
TCAAAAAAACCTATAGGTCTGTTATCCATTAGTTATAATAATCCTTTCCGGTTTATAGTATGTTTATGGTATAATATAATTTATATCGAAATTCTGCCGATATAACTTAGATATTATACAATAATATAAACATAAAGTAAATTACACGGAGGTAAAAATGAGTTCAAAAGATTTAAAGACACGAGATCAGATTGATAAAAAATACAAATGGAACATAGAAGCCATGATTTCGGACGAATCCACCATAGACCCTGCTCTGGAATCGATAAAAAAGCAGGCTGAGGAATATGCATCCAGGTTTGCAGGACATCTTACAGAAAGTGCCGATACTCTCCTTGAGGCATTTAAAGCCAGAGATACTATCTGGCGCGATCTGGAAAAGATATATGTCTATGCCCGCATGCGCCGGGATGAAAACAATGCCGAGCACAGATATCAGGGTATGAGTGACAAATGCACTTCAGTCATTGCTGCAGTATCTGCCTGTCTGTCTTTTTTCACACCGGAGCTGCTGTCAGCATCTGATGAAACCATACTGGGCTATATAGAAGAAAACGAAGGTCTCAGAGAATATGAATTTGCCATCAGAGACACGCTGAGACAGAAATCCCATGTACTTTCTGAGGCCGAAGAAAATCTGCTGGCCCAGATGAGTGAAGTTACGGGCGCAACCAATGATATTTTCACGATGCTCAATAATGCAGACATCCGATTCGGCACCATTACTGATGAAGATGGTGATGAAGTCGAGCTGACTCACGGCAATTATATTAAATTCATGGAAAGCCATAACAGAAGCGTACGTGAAGCTGCATACAATGCCATGTACGCCGCATATAAAAACCTCATCAATACCATTGCATCCGCCTACAACTACAACACCAAGACCGATGTCATAGGCGCACGTATCAGGAAGCACGAATCTGCCAGAGCTGCTGCACTTTCGGGGGATAACATCCCGGCAGAAGTATACGACAACCTTGTCAGGGTTGTAAACAGAAACCTTCCTGCACTGCACAGATACTCCGCCCTCAGAAAAAAAATGCTGGGGGTTGACAGGATGTATATGTACGACATGTACGTGCCTCTTATCGAGGTTCCCGAAAAAGTTGTACCATTTGAAGATGCTCTTGATATCATGAGAGAAGCCCTCGCGCCTCTGGGAGAGGAATATATCGCCAAGATGAACAAAGGTATCTCAGAAGGCTGGATAGACGTTTACGAAAACAAAGGGAAAACCAGCGGAGCCTACAGCTTCGGCTGCTACGACAGTTACCCTTATATCCTTCTCAACTATACCGATACTTTAAAGGATGTATTCACGGTGATACATGAGATGGGTCATTCTATGCATTCAAGATACACCAGAGATGAACAGCCATATATCTACGGCAGCCATTCAATTTTCACGGCTGAGGTGGCATCTACCGTTAACGAGTCTCTTCTGATGCAGCATCTTCTCAGCAAAGAAAATGATATCGAGATGAGAAAATACCTGCTGAACATGCACCTTGAGGAGTTCAGAACAACTCTGTTCAGGCAGACCATGTTTGCCGAGTTTGAAGATATAACCCATAAGGCTATCGAAAACGGACAGGTGCTTACCGCTGAGTGGATGTGCCAGCAGTACGAAGATCTCAACACCAAATACTACGGACCGGCAGTAGAAAAGGACGATACGATAAAATACGAATGGGCGCGTATACCGCATTTCTATAATGCATTCTACGTGTACAAATATGCGACAGGCTATTCAGCAGCTACCGCAATATCAGAAAAAATTCTCACTGAAGGCGCCACGGCAGCCGATAATTATATCAGATTCCTCAAAACAGGTGAATCCGACTATCCTATTGAGCTGCTCAAAATTGCCGGTGTCGATATGAGCAGTCCTGAGCCTATCGAGAAAGCTATGGAAACCTTCTGCAGACTCCTTGACGAATTCGAGAAGCTTGTTTAAACGATGAAATGATCAGTATACACGCAGGAGCAGCATATGAACAATAAAATCATAAATATATTTACAAACGAAACAGATGTGTCTCTGGAAACGAGAGCCGAACTTACGAAAAAGCTTGTAGACAGAGGGTATACCGTAACAGAAGAGTCAATGGAAGATGCCGATCTTATCATATGTATAGGCGGAGACGGTTCTTTCCTTGAAACTGTTCACTCATGCAAATTCCCTCAGAGCCCGATCATAGGCATCAATACGGGTCATCTCGGGTTTTTCCAGGAAATATCGCCGGACTGCCTCGACCAGTTCATAACTGATTATGAAAACGGTCAGTATTCAATACAGGATCTAAGTACTGTCAAGGCCACTGTTACAACCCTTGACGGACGTGAGAACAAACATCTGGGTCTCAATGAGATAATCATCAAAGGAAGACAGTCCTATGCAGTGCATTTCGGTATTGCAATTGACGGCAAACCTCTGGAACGTTTCAGCGGAGACGGTATTCTGGTAGCCACATCATCCGGCAGCACCGCTTACAACTACTCCCTGGGCGGTTCCATCGTAGACCCCAGACTTGATCTGCTTCAGGTGACGCCTATCGCTCCGATGAATACAACGGCCTACCGTTCCTTTACATCAAGCATACTGCTTCCTGCGGAAGTATCACTGGGAGTCTATCCGGTATATGATGATAACCGCATATTCATATTAAATGACGGTAAGGAAACCGGCTACTCCAATGTCAAGGATGTCAAGGTGGAAGTATCGGACACTATGGTTCATTTAATGAGATTTAAGAATTATGATTTCTGGAACAAGGTGAAAACCAAGTTTCTTTAATCCGAAAGGCAGTTTTCAAATGACAGAATTTATCCATAAAGTTACAGCAGAAGATGATGGTCTTGAAGTAAGAGAAATCATACGTCAGTATTTTGATTTCTCTTCAAGGCTGAGAAACAAGATCAAGCGGGAGAAGCTGGTAACCCTGAATGATATTCAGACACCGGGCTGGATCAGAACAAAACCCGGGGATGTGATAAGAATCTCTCTACCGGACGAAAAAAGCAGTTTTGAGCCTGAAGATATACCTGTTTATCCCGTTTACGAGGATAATGACATTCTGATAATAAACAAGCAGCCGGGACTTATTGTCCATCCTACAAAAGGATATCCGTCGGGAACGGTTGCCAATGCTCTGATGCATTATATGGAGCAGACGGGTCAGTCCTTTAAAATCCGTTTTGTCAACAGGCTGGATATGGATACCTCAGGTCTTCTGGTCGTTGCCAAAAACGCTTACTGTCAGAATGACTATACCAACCAGATGAAATCCAATACCGTGGAAAAACGGTACGTATCCATTGTTAAAGGTATTGTTCAGGCAGACAGCGGAATCATCGACCTTCCTATCGGCCGTCCTGATCCCGACAATGTGGCTCGCGGTGTTATGGAGGGCGGTGCTCCTTCTGTCACCCATTATACTGTGATGGAGAGATTTTATGACAAAGACTGCACCCTGGTTGAACTGCTGCTTGAAACCGGCAGGACACATCAGATCCGGGTACATATGTCTCATATCGGTCACCCTGTTCTGGGAGACTGGCTGTATGGAGGTGTCAATGAAGAGCTTATCGGCAGACAGGCCCTTCACGCAGCAAAGCTTTCGTTCACTCATCCCATCACTAAGAAACGCATGAAACTGGAAGCACCGATACCTGACGACATGCAGAATGCTATCAGACTGCTTCGCGCATAAAAAAACCGGAGATGTTGCTCCGGTTTTTCGCTATTCACTTATTATTTCTGCGATAGACTTTTTCTTCATTTCTTTTATCAGGATTTCCTGTATTCTCTCAATTTCCATATGTACCTTGCATGGAATATCATTGGTGTTCCTGCTGCAGTCCTCTTTCATGCAGTGAAGTATTGCCAGATCGCCTTCAGTAACGCTGGCAATATCATATATCGTCAGTTCATCAAGAGGTTTATTCAGATAATATCCTCCCTGATTTCCTCTCTCCGACTTGACCAGGTCTGCCATCTCAAGTTCTCTGAGGATTTTATATGCGAAAGCTCTGGGAATTTCCTCCCTGTCGCATATTTCCCGTACGTTATGAACCTTCCCGTCCTGAAGAACACGACATATTCTCATGGCATAATCACTTCTTCTGGTTATCAACATAATTACTCTCCTCGAACTATAATTGGATTTCAATTAATAATATATCATACAAGATATTTTTTTTCTACTGCAAATTTATCTGTAAGTCTTGCCGTCCTTAGGCTGCTCACCATATCTGTATTTTATCAGTTCGCTGACAGTTACAAACTGATAGCCCTTTTTCTTGAGATACGGCACTATCAGTTCGGTGGCTCTTGCCGTTGAATCATATATTGAATGCATAAGTATTATATCGCCGTCAAGGTTACCGGATTTTTTAACCACTTTGAACACCTTTTTAGCATTCCTGCTCTGCCAGTCCAGAGTATCTACTGTCCACATGATCACCGGCAGACCTGATAATCTGTTTATCGTACTGTCGGTCTCACCATAACTAGGCCTGAAGAGAGTCGGTTCAGCGCCGCAGGCTTTCTTTATGGCATCGTTTGTCTTCTTGAGCTGCTGTCTTACCTGTTTATTCTTAAGCCCTGTAAGCACCGGATGATCCCATGTGTGATTTCCTATCTCACATCCCATTTCATAAGCCCTGCGGACCGTTCCAGTATCACTGGATATCCTGTTTCCCAGATAAAAGAACGTTGCCACTGCGCCATTCTTTTTAAGACAGTTCAGAATCCTGTTTTCGGCTCTGCCTCCCGGGCCGTCATCATAGGTTATTGCAACCATAGGCTTTGACGGATCGATGTATCTTTCTTTTATCTGCTCTCTTATAACCTCTGCAAAGAGTTCCTCAGGTATACCTGCTGAGACAACTCCCTCATCTGCATTCAGGACAGTACCCTCTTCAAAGAAAAACACCACTCCCGTATCAGTCACAATAAAATCATTAAAATTATTCTCATCCGCCGAAAGGTATTCCTCCCAGCCATCCTTTAACTGGTCTTTATCATATTCATTTCTGAAAAATTCGATAAAGTAGCTTGTGCATTTTTCACGATATCCTTCAGTGAAAATCTGATACGGTGACAGTCTGTTTCCGGTTTTATCCGAAAACTGATATGTATATATTTTAGTTGATACAGTTTCCATATCTTTTTTGTTTTCTGTATCATCCTGTTCATGAATCATCAGGCTGATTACGCCGTTCTCAGATTCAAACACCCTGGAGCTTACTATCAGAGCCTGTTCCAGCGGTCTGTATCTGAACTCGCTGCCGTGCTCCTTCGCCCTCTCCTTTTCTTCTGCATTCCTGGCAGCTTTGAAGTTTCTCTTGATTATTTCTATTTTCTCATTTCTGAAATCTGTTATAACTTCATTGTCATATGTATCGTAATCAACTGCGTACGATATGGGCGATCCATATTCATAATCGACTTTAAGCTGGTCTTCTGTCTTATAAAACTGACCGGCTTCAAGCTGTCTGTCAACATAATCCCTGAATTCATCCTCGTCCTGATATACATTCGTATGTATATATGCCATAAGCGCTACCACGCCTGTAACCATAAGCAGCAGCAGGAATATCATAAGAAGTGTAATATTTCTTCTTTTTCGCTTTCTTCTGAGAATACGTTTCCTGCGTCTTTCACGCTCCTGACGGCTGCTGCTTTCAAGATACTCTATTGCTTTCTTTTCCTGCTCTTTTGATATAGTCATATCCCATTCACCTTTTCATGATTTGATTCAGCTCAACTGTTTCATTATATCATCATTTCGACAATATGTTTTACTTTTGTGTAAAATATGATAAAATATTTTGCACGTCTATAATTTATTTTTTGATTAAAAAAGGTGGTTAAAATGAAAAAATTCATGAATGAGTTCAAAGAATTCGCGATGCGCGGCAATGTCATGGACATGGCAGTAGGCATGATCATAGGTGCCGCTTTCACAGCCATAGTCACTTCACTGGTCGATGATCTTCTCTCTCCTGTACTGGGACTTCTTGTCCAGGTGGATTTCAACGATCTTGCTGTCAGAATCGGTGAAGTTGACTTCCGTTATGGTGCCTTTATCATGGCTGTCATCAACTTCATTATCGTAGCCTTCGCACTGTTTCTGATTGTAAAAGGTCTGAATAAGATGGCAGACTTAGGCAGAAAACCTAAAGAAGAAGAAGCTCCTGCAACAAAAATATGTCCGTTCTGCAGAACAGAAATACATATTGATGCTACGAGATGCCCTAACTGTACATCCCAGCTAGACTGATAAAAAGGAGCTGTCCGGCGCGACAGCTCCTTTGCACATCATAAAGGTCTTAATGTTCTATTACACGTGCTGCAGACATGACTGCCATAAACCCGACGACAGCGGCAGCCATGCACACAATTATTTCGCTCCTGTCCGGAAATCCCGGAAAAACTTCCGCCATAGAACCTATAACAAAGCCAAGTATTATCGAATATGTGGCCAGAGGATACCTGTCCATTGCTCTCTCAAGGCATCTGGCGGTGATTAAAACCCCTGCAGTCATGCCGGCTCCAAGAGGCATAAGAAAAGGCATATATAAATTACTTACAGCTGTCATCGTCTCATTGTACAATCCCAGCACCAGAAGCAGATACGATACACTTATTCCCGGCAGTATCAGTGCCACAGCAGCAATAAATCCGGCGGCAGCGAGCATTATTGCAGAAACAGCGCCGGTATTCAGATCCGTATCAAAACACCCTGACGGCAATACTGATATCAGCAGCACAAGCATTACACCTATGGACATATGAAGCAGCCTTTTCCATGAAATAAGTGAAGCTTCGGATTTTCTGACGATCAGAGGTATACCGCCTGCTACAATGCCTATAAAAAAATACATTGTCGGCATATTGTAGTTTTCCATGAAAAACAGCACGGGTCCGGAAAGCAGAAACATCCCCACACATCCTCCCGCACTGAACAGCAGCAGAAAAATAAAGCTCTCACGCTTATGCTTCATAAATCCGCTGACAGATCTTATCAGCTGATCATATACCCCCATAATAATCGCCATAGTGCCGCCGCTGGCACCCGGCACCATCATTGTGGCTCCTATGATCATACCTTTTACTATTGTTGAAACCCTGCCGGAGTTTACCTGTCTGCTCTTGTTGCGTCCGTCTCCCCAATTCTTTTTCACAGCGCCCTCATCGTACTTATCCGTTCAATCTTTCTTAATAAATTCTATACGCTGCGGGTTACCACATCAACATTTCATATCAGCTGTTTTGCGACAGTATTCGATCTATTCGTTCTCGACAGTGACGGGAATTCCGTTTACTTCAACACCCTCACCGGCAGGAATCAGTATATATCTGCTTCCATCTATCACTTTTGTCTGTATCGCGAATGCATATTCAGGATCAACTGTGATTTTCACTTCCGGTGTTTCCATCTCAAATTTTCTGCTTTCTATAATATTGTTCGGGTTAAAAGCTCCCCTTTCACCGAAGCTGTTCTCACATGAAGCATTGAAGGATTGGATTTTTTCATCGTCAATACCGCTTTTCTGCAGAATATCATCCACTTCCTCCAGATATATTTCAGGAGTTTCCGGCTCCTTGCTTTCCTTGTGTATCTGAATTCTCTGTCTGATTTCTCCATGCAGGGCCTTGATTACCTCAAGACTGCAGTCCTCTCCAAGGGCTGACTCCAGTGAACATCCAAAAGCATTCTTCTGAGCAGCCGCTGACATCGGCACCTTATCAATGTTGAACACTGCATCTATAAACTCATTATGCATGTCAGCAAGACTCCTGCTGTAATAAAGTGCACTGTATATATTAGTACTCCTGTCATCAAAGGCAGGAAACATGAAACCGAACTCCGGATTTCCCAGAACATGCCCTGTCGAGAAACCTTTGAAACTCTTTTCTTCAGCATAATACCTCAAAGCTGCTTTGGCATCCTTCACAGGACAGATACTGCATACGAAGTAGTCGAACACTTCACTTGAGCCTTCATCCCATATCTCATCATCAGTACCTTTGAAAGGAATATCATATGAATCTGAAGCCAGCAGAATAACGTAGCTGTCCTCTCCCATATCTGTCGATTCAATAATTCTCTGATAAAAAAGGTTTCTCATGTTTTCATCCCCAAGATGCGTAAGTCTCAAAGCCTGCAGCAGCTTATGCTCATCGCTTCTTTCAACCTGATCCGTGGAAAATTCTATATTTATAAGATTTCTTCCCAGATTTCCGGACAGTGTTTTCTTGAGGATCTTCAGATAAAGCTCTGTTTCTTCTTTCTCCAGAAGCCCGAGGGACATGTCCATTTCGGAAACTATCTGCCTGGCGCCGTTGACATAGCAGCCGTAAATACGGCTGAAGCTTTCTTTATCGGGATTAAAACGTTTTCTTATTTCTCTAAGCTCTTTCTGATTCATAATGTAACTGCTCCTATTAAAAAACAACCCAGGCACTGAGTACCCGGATTGTGAATAAGTTGGTGCGGATAAAGGGATTCGAACCCCCATGAAGTAACCCTCACACGGACCTGAACCGTGCGCGTCTGCCAATTCCGCCATATCCGCATATTGCATTTTCGTCAAGCGACTTTTTTATTATACATTATTCTGCAGAAAATGCAAGGCTTTTTTTGATATTTTTATAGTCTTTTTTTAACACGTAGCAATCTGATATAAAACATTGGGCAAGACGTAAGCCGGGTTCTGTATCTGGCAATCATCTATCTCGACTTGCTGTTGCCAGCAAGCTCAAGCCACCTACCTACCGGGCAGCGACGGGCCGCCGCCTTCTGCGCCCATTTTGGTGTTGCTCCAGATGGGGTTTACACGAGAAATATGTTACCATATCTCCCTGTGAGCTCTTACCTCACAATTTCAACCTTACCACGGCATTACCCGTTTCGGCGGAATGTTTCTGTTGCACTTTCCCTACAGTTACCTGCGCCGGACGTTATCCGGCATCCTCGCCCTGCGGAGCCCGGACTTTCCTCATGCATCCCGAAGATACACGCGATTGCCTGTCTTACCCAATGAAACAGTATAACATATAACTGCCACAAAAGTAACTCTTCAGCAGAATTTATTATGTTTGTTTTTTGTTCAGCTTCATCGATTTATCAGAGGATCTGAAACGGATCCAGATTAACCTTTGAAGCAATTACCTCAACTTTGTCTCCCAACTGTTTCGTAAGCTTTTCCTGCATTGCAGCACCAAAAAACTTCTCAGTGCCGTAATGTCCTGCATCAATAAGACATATTCCCAGCTCTCGCGCAGTCTGAGCTTCATGGTACTTCACATCTCCCGTAATGAACAGCTCACAGCCTGATGCAGCCGCCATTTCCATAAGATCAGCACCTGCTCCGGTGCATATTCCCACCTTTGATATGTCAAGATCCAGGCTGCCGACAGCCTTAATCTGTCGCAGACTTAGTTCCAGCTCACTAGAAACAATATCCAGCACCTGCCTGAAGCTTACAGGATTTCTGAAGCTTCCTGTTCTGCCGATATCAGCCTCATCTGCCTTCTCTATCATTCTGGAAGCTGAAGCCACATCTTCACCCCGCAGATTTCTTACAGATGTCAGACCAAGCTTTCCGGCTATGATATCATTGTTTCCACCCTTTACCTTATCAAAGGGTGTATGGCATGAATAAACCGAAATTCCTGAAGATACCAGATTCATTATCAGCCTTTCTTTGTAATTCCCGGTACAGAGTGAGCTTACCCCACCGAAAATAAGCGGATGATGAGATATTATCATATCAGCATTCTCTTCCTTGGCTTCTCTCAGAACTTCATGATCAACTTCCAGACATGTCAGTATTCTTTTTACACATGAATCCTCATATCCTATCAGAAGTCCACTGTTATCCCAGCTTTCCTGAAGTCCCGTAGGTGCGATTTTTTCAATAACCTCCGCAATATCCCCTACTCTGATGCTCCCGGCATCATGTATCCTGTTTTCCATTTTCATATACCTCCTTAAGACGGAGAAGATAACTTATATCTTCGCATATTCTGTCCTCAAGCGCCCTGTTTCTGACTTTCGCCATCCTGACATTTCTCAGTTTATCCTCTTCTCTCGAAATGCTCCTTCGCAGAAACTCACTGACAGGACCTCCAGCTCTGACTATCCACGGCGGAACCTTCCAGACTATATCGTCTCCATCCGCCTCCGTCATGCCTTCATCACAATATGAGAACATATCTGTCGTGCCGTTGTCAGCAGCATCAGGACTCAGCACAGTGATTATCTCCGGTATATAATCTCCCTCATACACCAGATCTTCAGAAATTATTCTGAATCCTCCTGAATACAGCCATTTTCTCAGGTGCCCCTGCCCTATACGTGGCTGCAGCACAAATCTGTCCACCGAACGTGTTACATCCATATCTGCTGCCATAATATCACGTATTAACCTGCCTCCCATGCCGGCTATTACAACAGCCTCAACCTCACCGCATGACAGAATCTGCAGTCCGTCGCCAGCTCTGAATTCAAATCCTTCTCGTATCTCTTCACTGCAGGAAGCAGCATTCATTCTGGCCTTATCCAGAGAAGGCTCACTGATATCAGCCATTATCACTCTGCTGCAGATACCGGACTCTTTGAGGTAAATTGGCAGAAAACCATGGTCCGTTCCTATATCGGCCATGGTCTCCGCAGGTCTTATTCTGTCTGCAATTATCTGCAGTCTATCGCTCAGTTTAATCATATTACTCAAGATAATCCTTTAATTTCTTGCTTCTTGTAGGGTGTCTCAGTTTTCTCAGTGCCTTGGCTTCAATCTGTCTGATTCTCTCTCTGGTCACATCAAATTTCTTGCCTACCTCTTCAAGGGTTCTGGCTCTGCCGTCTTCAAGACCGAATCTCAGCTTAAGCACTTTCTGTTCTCTTTCGGTAAGAGTCCCAAGTACATCCACCAGCTGCTCCTTTAACATGGAAAAAGCCGCAGCTTCAGCTGGCGCCGGTGCATCATCATCAGGGATGAAATCTCCCAGATGGCTGTCCTCTTCTTCTCCGATAGGAGTTTCCAGAGAAACAGGTTCCTGAGCTATCTTGAGTATCTCACGTACCTTTTCAACTGATATTCCCATCTCTGCAGCAATTTCATCAGGTGTCGGCTCTCTTCCTTCCTCCTGAAGCAGCTGTCTTGATACTCTTATCAGCTTGTTTATCGTTTCTACCATATGAACAGGTATTCTGATTGTTCGGGCCTGATCAGCTATAGATCTTGTAATAGCCTGCCTGATCCACCATGTTGCATAGGTACTGAATTTATAGCCTTTTGTCCAGTCAAACTTGTCAACTGCTTTAATCAGACCGAGATTTCCCTCCTGGATAAGGTCGAGAAACAGCATTCCTCTGCCCACATATTTCTTGGCAATACTTACAACAAGCCTCAGATTGGCTTCACAGAGCTTCTGTTTAGCGTACTCGTCTCCGGCTTCCATTCTTTTGGCGAGATCAATCTCCTCCTGTGCTGTCAGAAGCGGCACCTTGCCTATCTCCTTAAGATACATCCTGACAGGATCATCAACTGCTATGCTTTTGGAAATAGTCGCCTCCAGATCAATCTCCTTGGCTCCGGGATTGTCGGCCATCACGGCTTCAACCTCAGGATCCTCAACGTCCTCGTCTTCTATTTCCATGAGTTCCAGATCATCCGGTTCACTTTCAAAAACGACCTCAATACCCTTTCCCACAAGGGCATCATATATTTCTTCCATCTGATCTTTATCAATCTCGGCATCTCCAAGCCTGTCAGAAATCTCTGTGTATGTCAGAACCTTCTTATTCTTGCCCTCTGCTTTGGCGCTGAGATCCCTGATTACCAGATTTTTGGTTTCATCATCCAGCATATTGTTATCGATATTAACTTCACTGACCTCAGCGTTTCTGACTTTATCATCGTCTTTTTTAGTTGAAATTTTGTTTGATGTTTCTTTTTTCACTGTCTTATTCTCTTTTTCTTTTGTATTATTAACTGCCATGCTACTCTGCCCCCTTATTTCTTGATTTTTTTCTGTATATCCATAAGCTGCTTCGTCAGCTTGACAATTTCCTCACCATTTTCATCTTCGTCTGCCATAGATAATCTTGTGATGATCTCAGCTTCCTGTTTCTTCAGCTTATTCAGGCGTATTCTTTCTACACAGTCATTATATATAGAATCTTCCCTGCCTTGCGGAATAAGCTTGGAATCTATTACATCCAGAGCCTGTGCCGTATCTTCATCCAGTAGATCCTTGAGTCCGTTGATATCAAAAGGTCTCTCACCGTCATCACAGGTCTTAAGATTCATATAAATACTCCTGCCGGCTGCGCTGCTGAAAGCCGTATCTGATATATCATCAGGCAGATGTACAAACTTCTCATCCAGCAGCATCAGCTTGATAATATCCTGCTCCACTAGAGGCATCTGCTCGCTATAATTGTGCGTATCCGTTGAAGTTTCAATACCTTCAGGCATTTTCTTTTCCTGACTATTATTGCCTGAATACTCGAATCTTATAGCCCCTTCTGAAATTCCTGTATCTTCTGCAAGCTTTTTTATATAAAAATCCGCTTCAACAGGCTTCATTGACTGGAGTATCCTGACAGCTTCCCTCAGAAACTCCAGTTTCTGCTGCTCATCTTCCAGATCGTATCCTGACTTTGCAAACTCAAGCTTGAAATCACCATACGGCAATGCATTATCCATAAGTTCACAGAATGCACTCCTGCCGTTTTTCTTAATAAACTCATCAGGATCCTTGCCGTCAGTAACCTTCAGCACTCTGGCCCTCAAACCTTCTCCATAGAGGATATCTATGCCTCGCATGGCTGCATTCTGTCCCGCCTGATCCGCATCGTATGACAGTACAACATTTCTGGTATATCTCCTGATCAGTCTGGCCTGATTTTCAGTGAGCGCTGTTCCCAGTGATGCCGATACATTTCTCACTCCTGCCTGGTACAGTGAAACCACATCCATGTAACCTTCTACCAGTACGATCGAATCCTCCCGGCTGACATCCTTTCGCGTAAGGTTCAGACCGTACAGATTGTTCTTTTTCTGAAAAATCCCCGACTCCTGGGAGTTCAGATATTTCGGTTCTCCGTCTCCTATTATTCTGCCGCCGAAGCCGATAACCTTGCCTGCAGTATTTATGATAGGGAAAATCACACGATCTCTGAACTTGTCGAAGCATCGATCCTTTGACTTCGATATGAGTCCCAGTTCAAGCATTTTCTTCTCGGCAACTCCTGCAGCTCTGAGAAAATCATAAAGACTCGTCCATCCGTCGTCAGCATATCCGATTCCGAATTTATTCATTGTCTCTTCTGAAATGCCGCGGTTTTTCATATATGTATAGCCTTTATTGGATTTCTCCCGCATCGCTTTATAAAAAAAGCGTGCCGCCTGCCGGTTTATCTCATAAAGTTCTTCTTTATCCCGGCTGCTTCTGAATGCGCCTTCCAGGCTGATGCCATATTCTCTGGCAAGCATCTCCACCGCATCCCTGAATTCAAGATTGTAGTAACGTTCAACGAACGCTATTACATCCCCTGTAGCTCCGCAGCCGAAACACGTAAAAATCTGCTTAGTCTCGGAAACAACAAAAGAAGGTGTTTTCTCATTGTGAAAAGGACAGACGCCTTTAAAATTACTCCCGGATTTTTTCAAGGGAACGACTCTGCCAATGACATCTACAATGTTACACCTGCTTTTAATTTCATCAACTATATTCACCTGATTTTTTGTGTTCACTTTTGCCCCTCTTGAAAATACTCGTTACAGTTTTATATACGACAAAAGTCACCATATTCCTTTTTTATTTCTCAAAAAAAAGAACAAAAAACACATGCATTTTTTACTCTATCTCCAGCCCTTTGCGACAAACAGTTCTTCATATGTATTGATAGCGTATCTGTCTGTCATTCCTGCAATATGATCCTTTACAAGATCCTCCATCGGGAACTCATCCACCATTGAAAGCAGCTCCTCTGACAGGCTCTCAGGATGCTTCATGTAATACTCATACAGCGATGTTATTATCACACGTACTTTATTTACATCCTCTGCACGCTTGACCTGTTCATTGTGATACACATTTCTGAACATGTAAGTCCGAAGCTCATTCATCGCCTCCGATTTTTCCCGGCTCAGCTTTGCCTCGGGTCTGCCGTAGCTGTTCTCTATCATATTCTTGACAAGAGTGTCTATCCTTTTCTTGTGGGTGTCACCCAGAACCGCTATGCTATCTTCGGGCAGATCCTCAAGAGTTATTATTCCGCTGCGCATCGCATCATCTATGTCGTGATTTATATATGCAATCCTGTCGCTTGTCTTCACCACCTGACCTTCAGGAGTTTCAGGTAATGTGCTTCCCGTATGATTCAGTATGCCGTCTCTTACCTCAAATGTCAGGTTCATACCTCTTCTCGAGCTGCTGCCTGATTCCAGCAGATCCACCACTCTGAGGCTCTGTACATTATGCCTGAATCCTCCGGGATGTATTTCGTTCAGAACCTCTTCACCACTGTGTCCGAAAGGAGTATGACCAAGATCATGTCCCATAGCGATGGCTTCCGTCAGATCCTCGTTCAGTCCCGATCCTCTGGCAATTGTCCTGGCAATCTGGGAAACTTCTATGGTGTGCGTCAGCCTGGTCCTGAAATGATCCCCCTCAGGCGCCAGAAACACCTGCGTCTTATGCATAAGACGCCTGAATGCCTTGGAATGTATTATCCTGTCTCTGTCTCTCTGAAAATCAGTTCTTATACTGCACTTTGCCTCTTCGGTCATGCGTCCCCTGCTGTCGCGCACCTTGGTCGCATATTCCGAGAGATTAATATATTCTCTCTTTTCAATTTCTTCTCTGTATATCATAGCAGTCCTCCATATGTGTTAATATTACATACTGAATCCTATAATGTAAAGTCATTTATATCCTCAATCTTCTGTTTAAGCTCAGGGTCCACCATGTGCAGCAGATCAAGAACTTTTTGCTGCAGGCTGTCATCGAGAAAAAAAATATCAGCAGCAATCGCATCGGCAAGATCATTTTTTTCTCTATCTTCAAGCGAACGGTAAAAATTACCTGCCTGTATATACTCTTTCATTCAGCCGCTCCCCTTTCCACCGCAGATATCCTGCATGCATAATTGACAAGATCAGAAAAATCGTCCCTGTACAGTTCGATTCCCTCTGTAACATTTCCTGGTGCAAAGCATATCCTGTCACACGCTTTTCCGCTGCATCCCAGAACTTCTGTCAGCTTCATCACACCCACCGGAACAGGCCTGAAGATATTATCATTCCAGCAAAGTGTCTGTCTTGTATAATCGGGATGTGAGATATATTTATAATCTGCTATCTGAACCTGCAGTTCAAATGAAGGAAACCGCCCCTCTTTTACAGCCTCCTCTATCTCCTCATGAGCTGTATCCGGTTCAAAGCCTGCCATAAATTCCGCTGATATCCTGCTCATTTTTCCTGCAGGTTTTTCATCCCGCTCCTTTTCGCCAGCCGATACCGGAACCCATCTGTAGCGTATCAGAACCTTTTTCTCATTGCTGTCCTTCCATATATAAGTGTAGACGCAATACCACCTGTTACTGATAAAGGAGTCTGTTATTCCCTCATATGAATACAGACGAAGAATGCAGTTCACCGTTTCAGGATGGTCGACAGCCAGCTGCCACAGGCTGCTGCTGTTTATCCTGTCAAACGCAGTTCTGCAGGTCAGCGCACATACAAGCTCTCCTATAAGTTTCTCCTTATTGATAAAAAACACCGGAAGATTCTGACTGATAATATCAGATTCATCATTACTTCCATGAAATTTAACAGCCATGCCTTTAATATTTCTTCTTGTGTCAGCAGTCCCCGCATCACCAAGCATCGATGAAAAGCGTACGGTTACAGGCACTGTTTTTTCGATATCTGCAAATATTTCAGCACTTGTATACTCTGTCATCGGCATATACGGTCTGAAAAAGCCCTTCAGGCAGACACCCTTTTTATATAAAAGCCTCGGTTTCGGTTTCCCGGCAATCATTTCATGTATTTTCTCCAGCAATAAAAAATCTGTCATACACACCACCTCACGGTAGTATATGCGACAGATCTGTTTTATGTTATTACACTCCTGTATGTCCGAATCCTCCTTCACCGCGGTCAGTGCTGCTGAGTTCACTGGCTTTTTCGAAATCCACACGCTCGTATCTTGCTGCTACCATCTGTGCGATCCTGTCGCCGTTTTTCACTGTAAATGGCTCATCACCCCAGTTGATAAGAGACACCTTGATCTCTCCTCTGTAATCGCTGTCAATAGTGCCTATGCCGTTGGTCAGCCCGATACCGTATTTAACTGCAAGTCCGCTTCTGGCCCTGATCTGCACCTCGCAGCCTTCCGGTATTTCAAGATATATCCCGGTGGGTATCAGCGCCCTCTTTCCCGGCTCAACAATCACAGTCTCAGTCAGATACGCTCTGATATCCATGCCTGCCGACCCGGCAGTTTCATATTCAGGCAGAATGCCTGAAACAGTTTTTATCCTTATCTTCATCCTCTGACAAACCTTTCAAGATCAAATTCCTTACCGGTAACTGATGCTCCGCAGTATGATGAATAATCGCCAATCATTTCAGCTGCTTCAAGAACATCGGCTCTTGTTACACTGTCAAATCCTGCAAGCACTTCGTCAGGAGAATACACCTTGCCCAGCAGCAGCTGATTCTTGCCTATAGAAAACATTCTGCTGTTGATATTCTCAAGACCGAAAATGTACGAACTCTTCATCTGTTCCTTTGCCATCGAA
>JBJESR010000098.1:0-3482 GCA_051882895.1 Lentihominibacter sp. | reverse complement strand
TCATAGCATTCCTGAACGATGATGCACTTCAGTCCCTGCATTGCAGCCTGTGAAGCTACTGCAGCACCGTAGTTGCCGGAAGTTGCAGCCATAACGCCTTTGTAACCCAGCTTCTTTGCGTGAGCAACAGCGCATGCAGCTCTTCTGTCTTTGAAGGAGCCTGATGCATTGGCAGCTTCGTCCTTAGTGAATATTCTTGCACCGTATCCCGGTTTTGCATACTTTCTTGCCAGCTTTGTGATGTTTCTCAGCTCCAGAAGCGGAGTGTCGCCGACACCATACTGGCTCTGAATTCTGTTAACTTCCTGAAGAGTGTATCCTGTGGAAGTCATAAGCTTTTCGTAGTCGAATGAAATAGGGGACTTCTCAAACTCAGCATAGTCGAGACCCAGAGCATCTTTCTGGATTTCGTTGGAACGTCCCATTACGGAAGCATAATCCTTAGCTAATGTCATTATTTGTCACCTCCTATTTCTGCCATTTCTTCTCTAAGCTGTTTATCTATCTGTATAAGTTCAGGTACAAACACGCCGTAGCTGTGAGTGTAATAAGGGAAATCGTCGATCATTGTTCCCTTTACTATACGTCCTACTGCTGTTTCTACTGTTACTTCGTCACCGATTTCGGCACTTTCATCCTGAAGAAAGCCCTTTGTCCACTGTTCCAGGTCGCACTTCTGAGTGTCGTCAGGAAGCTTGGCAGTTCTCTCGTCAGCCTTCAGAACAACACTGTGGATGCGAACCCAATCGCCTTTTTTAGCCATTTTGATTCTCCTTTTTCATAATTTGATCATGGGGCACCCTGGACGCGGCGTGCCCCTGTCAAAGTATTTTATGTCTCTTATGAGTGAGTTGTCTGTTATATTATTGATTATTTTACGATTTTCTTGTCCGGATTGATTCTGTTTCTCATGTCGCCCATTACTGCGCAAGGGATAGGCAGTGTGATCATTGTCTGAAGTCCAGGTTCAGCGTTGATGATGTTAGGGATGCTGTTTGCGATCATAGCGATAGTTCCAAGTCCGCCTTCAACTTCAGGGCTGTTAACCATGTTGATTGAAGGAGTTCCTTCGATGATTACATAGTCACCTGTGCTGATTCCAACCTGTTCAGGTTCGATCTGCTGAGGATGCTCCATTCTTACTTCCATGCCGTTTGACAGCTTGGCATCAGCTACCATTGCAACGCCTGCACATGATCCTGCAGCTGCGAAGCCGTAAGGTGATTTCCTGTCAACGTCTGTCTGAATAGGTTCCATATCCTGTGCGAACTCTTCTACTGTGAGTCCCAGACCTTCAGCCATCATGCCAACTGATTCAGCGAATCCAACGTGACCTGACATTGTTCCTTCTGCTTTTCTCTTATTGAACTCGTCGATTGAGATACCGATGCCCTGTTCTTCCATTACTGTAGGGCCGAACGGTGATAATGAATTGACTCTCTTAGAAAGGATATGCTTTACATCTACCATGCATCCTGTCATAACCAGTACGAGCAGGTCCATGATGTGTCCAGGGTTGATTCCTGTTCCCAGAACTGATACTCCGTTTGCCTTGGCGATTTCATCAAGCTGTTTAGCCAGTTCAGGTTCCTGAGCTGCAGGGTATGCCATTTCTTCAGCTGAAGTGATAACGTTGATTCCCTGTTCCATAACAAACTTGAGCTTAGGGAAAACTTTAGCTGTGAATGAGTCTGTGCATACGATTACTACATCAGCAGCACCAGGCTTGATAACATCTTCGGCAGTTCCCATGATGACATCTTCTCTATCTCCTCTTTCTACTTCGATGATAGGAAGGTCAAACATTGATTTGC
Organism: Lentihominibacter sp.; assembly: GCA_051882895.1. Lineage (GTDB taxonomy): Bacteria > Bacillota > Clostridia > Peptostreptococcales > Anaerovoracaceae > Lentihominibacter. The sequence goes on along the minus strand of JBJESR010000098.1, from coordinate 1,668 downwards.
CTACTCTGTCGCCGATTTCTACAGCGCCTACGATGTCAACGCCCTTTTTCTTTAAAAGCATGTTGGCGATTCCGCCGCCCATAGCGCCAAGACCCCAGATAATTACTTTTACATTCTGCATTTCTGTTCTCTCCTTTTCATCACTTAAAATAATTTTAATTCCTTTACATTTCGTTTCCTTCAGATTTCTCACAAAATCTTAACTGCTTATATATTAAGCAAGCCTCATGCCAATGCATATTGTATTTTTTTGTATTTTCTGAAACGTTGAAATTCAGCCGTTTGCGGCTTTGCCTTGTTAAAGTGTTCAAACAGGCGGATGGTTTTTTTGCATTGCGACGCAAAAAAAATTGCAGGTATCATGCAATTATTTTTGCACATTTCCTGCAATCATTTGTTTTTCATTACTTCTTATGCTCTTCCTGCTTCACTGCAGACCATACTTTTTTATCTTGTGCTGCAGGTTCTGTCTCACCATTCCAAGGTCCTTGGCAGTTTTGGAAACATTGCCTTCGTTCTTGACAAGATGCTGCTGGATAACAGTCCTCTCAATGCTTTCAAGATATTCCGAAAGGGTTGACGATTCTCTGGAAAACTCCGACACCAGGGGAGATGTCTGGCTGTAGCTTCTGCTTATATTTATATCCTTATCGGTCAGCACATGGCTGTTATCTGCCAGAGAAATTGCTGCCATGATTATGTTCTCCAGTTCACGCACATTGCCGGGATAATCATACTGCTGCAGCTTGTCGAGAGCTTTGTCCGATATCATCCACACCTCTTTGCCGTACCTGACATTGTTTTTCTGGATAAACCGCTCCGCCAGAACCGGTATGTCCTCTTTGCGCTCGCGAAGAGGTGGAATATGCAGATTGACAATGTTGAGTCTGTAGTAAAGGTCTTTTCTCAGGGCGCCTTCTTCAATCAGTTTTTCTGCCGGTTCATTGATGGTGGCTATTATCCTGACATCGACAGGGATATCCTTTTCTCCGCCTACTCTTCTGATGTAGTCCTCCTGAAGCACTCTCAGCAGCTTGCCCTGAAGCTCATAGGGCATGGCGCTCACTTCGTCCAGCAGCAGCGTGCCGCCGCTGGCCTGCTCGAAAAGTCCTGCTCTGTCAACAGCTCCCGTGAATCCGCCTTTGGCTGTACCGAAAAGTATGCCTTCAAGAAGGCTTTCGGGAAGGGCTGCACAGTTCTGCGCCAGAAAAGGTTTGTTTTTTCTCGCACCTCCGTAATGGATGCTCTGGGCGAAAAGCTCTTTGCCTGTGCCGGTTTCTCCGTATATCAGCACAGTGGCATCTGTCTTGGATGCTCTTCCTGCCAGAGACACCACTTCTCTGAACTGGGGACTGTTCCCCACAAGACTGTCAAAGGTGTATTTTTTTATTTTTGGTTTGCCGTTGACGTCCACTTTGGATTCATCGAATTCATCGTGAGACATGCTGCTTTCCTGCAGCTCAAGTATAGTGTCACTCATATTCTTGATGTTGGTTATATCCTTGGCGACCTCAATGGCTGCAACGACTTTGCCGTCCACTTCTATGGGCATGGTGCTGTTGATGGTGGTTACCTGTTTGCCGTATACATTGAGATATGTCTGCTCTTTGTTTATCGTCGCTTCATTCTGCTTCAGCGCTCTGTAAAGGGTACTCTGGCTCTCCGGAA
>JBJESR010000097.1:0-3534 GCA_051882895.1 Lentihominibacter sp. | reverse complement strand
GCACCCGGAGTAGGCAAAACCACAAGTCTCAGAAACATCGTGAAACACCTTGATATCAAGCCGTACGTCATCGAAGGAGATATCGAGTCGGATATTGATACGAAAGCACTGAATGATCTTGGTATAGAAACCCACCAGATCAATACACATGGTGAATGTCATCTGGACGCACCGATGATCGAACACATGACTGAGCATATTGAATTCAGCGAACCGGGAGTTCTCTTTATCGAAAACATCGGAAATCTTGTATGTCCTGCAGAATTCAGCATCGGTGAGCATGTGATGATGCTCATCTCTACTGTAACTGAGGGCAGCGACAAACCGTACAAATACCCTCTCGCATTCGAAAAAGCAGATATCATCCTTCTCAACAAGGTCGATCTCATCCCTTATCTGGATTTCGACGAGGAATTCTTCATGAAAGGTGTGAGAGCACTTAACAAGGACGTACCTGTTTTCAAGGTTTCAGGAAAAACCGGCGAAGGATACAAGGAGGTAGCCCAGTGGCTGCAGAACAAAGCGAAAGAATTAAACTGTGGGGAATAGTCCAGGGAGTCGGATTCAGACCCTACGTTGCAAAAATGGCCGAGACCTTTGATATGAAAGGTCAGGTCCTCAATATAGGCGGGCTGGTGGAAATCACTGTTACGGATACGGCGGAACGGATTTCCGCCTTTTTGCGTGCCCTGATTGACAACAAACCCGGTCCATCAGAAATAGTTCACATCAAACGTGAAATCATCGATTATCAGAAGTTCAGTTCCTTTTCCATTATAAAAAGCGGCACCGGAGGCGATGAGGCTGCCATGATTCCGTCAGATCTGGCCATATGCCCGGACTGCCTGAGGGAACTTTATGACAGGGACAACCCCAGATATCAGCACCCTTTCATCAGCTGCATGATATGCGGTCCCAGATATACCATAATCGACAGAATTCCATATGACAGAGAAAACACTTCGATGATCGACTTCCCGATGTGTGATTTCTGCGAAAGTCAGTACACCGATCTCCACGACAGGCGTCATCATGCCCAGACAATCTCATGCCATGACTGCGGTCCTGTCCTTTTATGGAAAGGGCACACCGGCTCTTCGGAAAAGGATTTTCGAGGCGATGCCGGTCTGCTTGATCACGCAGCGGAGGTTCTTTCTGACGGCGGTGTCATTGCCTTCAAAAGCGTCGGCGGCTATAACCTCATCGCTGATCCCCTTAATGATGCTGCAGTCGCAAAGCTCCGCCGTATCAAAAATCGTGAGTCAAAGCCTTTCGCGGTGATGTTCAGAAATCTCGATCAGATTCGTGAATTCTGTTATGTTAACGATGTTGAAGAGAAGCTGCTGGAATCCTCGGCTCGCCCTATACTTCTGCTGGAGCATAAGGAGCTGCCATATAACGAGATAAAAAAAAGCCGCTTCATCGGCTCTTTCCTTCCCAGCTTCGCTGCCCAGTACATGCTGCTTGACCGCATAAGCCCGCTGATTTTCACCAGCGCCAATCTTTCTGACATGCCGATGATAAAGGATGAGAAGGAAGCCTTCGCTCTCGCAGAGAGAAATCCTGAAATAGACGGAATATTGTATAACAAGCGTGAAATACGGGTGCGCGCTGATGATTCGGTGGCCCGTGTCATAGATGGACAGCCTCAGATGATCAGACGCTCCAAAGGCTATGCTCCCGTTCCTCTTTATGTGGATATTCAGATATCTGATAAGGATACTGATGAACCCGGAAAGCCGATGCAGATTTTTGCTGCCGGAAGTCAGCTTAAAAATTCATTTGCCCTGTCAAAAGGGCCTTTCACATATATCAGTCAGTTTTTCGGTGATATGGATACCATCGAAAACCAGCAGCTCTATACCGAAAATCTGGATCGTCTCAAGGAACTGTTCAGAATAAAACCTGATATGGTGGTATGCGATATGCATCCACTGTATTTTACCACAGGTTTCGCCGAAAAATATGCTGATGAACATGAACTCCCGCTGGTAAGAGTCCAGCACCATCACGCTCACGTTGCTTCAGTCATGGCCGAAAACAACCTGACCGGCAAGGTGATCGGTGTCAGCTTCGACGGTACCGGCTACGGCACCGACGGATGTATCTGGGGTGGTGAATTCTTCCTCTGTGAAGGAGGCGAGGCCAAACGCATCGCTCATCTGCGATACGTGGATATGATCGGCGGCGACTCCTCAGTAAAGGATGCCTCCCGCTCTGCCATGAGCTATATTCACGCATATGACAGCGGATACAGCTCCCTTGCATCATCCGACGCAGACACAGAAACCCCAGGATGCAGTGAGATCATCATGGATATCGCTGATATCATCGAATACGGCCGTCATGCTGTCCTCGCTATGCCGGCAGCAAAAATAGCAATGCCTGCTCTGAAATCGGGCATCAATACCGTAAAAAGCTCCAGTATGGGTCGTCTGTTCGATGCAGTTTCTGCCCTTCTGGGAATAAAAGCATACAATGATTACGAAGGTCAGTGTGCCATCATGCTGGAAGATGCGGCAGCGTCTGCTCAGAAACACCCGGGGGAAGACCCGGCAGCTGATCTGGCTCTTTCTTTTCATAACAGAGTTATAGATATGATTGTAGAGCAGTGCAGAACGGCCCGCAAAGCGTACGGTGCTGATCAGGTTGCTCTGACAGGCGGAACATTCCAGAACAGAATACTGATGGAGGGAGTACTCGAAAAGCTCCGCTCCGAAGGCTTCAAGCCATATTACAACATTTCCGTCAGTCCTAATGACGGCGGCATCGCCCTGGGACAGACCTATGTGGCAATGCACAAAGCTTAAAATAAAAATATACCTGCTTCATCAAAAAACCCCTGAAAAGTGTATTATTTCTTTTCAGGGGAATACATAATTTCCCGTCTGTTTTCACGTAATATTTCAGCAGCTGATAAAACCGCTTCATACATCGCTGAATCAGGAAATCCCGAAATCACCAATATCTTCCCTCAAAAAGTATACGGCTTTTTCAATATCTTTTCCCCTGAGACTTTTAATAATATCTGCATGATTTTTAGTGTCTTTTGGAAAGGAGATATTTCCCCATTTATCCCAATAAAACTGTGCATACGCTCTGGTCAGAGTGTCCATGGCTTTTTTCAGATTATTATATGCGAATTCATTATTGTAAAAAGACATTAACATCAGATGAAATTCCACATTATACTTCCAGTGTATCCAGAAATCATCCTCTGCTTCCTGAGAACAGCATTTTCGGTCCAGCTCTGAGCGTGCATCTATCTGATCTGCATTTATATTATTTATACTACAGTTCAGAGCTCCACCCTCCAATATAGATCTATATTTAAGAATGTCTTCAATATCACGTCTTGTAAGGCGTACTATCTCATACCCGAACCGCGGCCTGCTTATCAGAACACCCTCGCTGCAGAGCTGCACCAGTGCTTCCCTGACAGGAGATTTACTGACATTGAATCTTTCTATAAGTTCTTTTTCCTTAAGAATTTCACCTGAAGAATACTTCCCTTTGATTATATCTTCAAATATT
>JBJESR010000096.1:0-17343 GCA_051882895.1 Lentihominibacter sp. | reverse complement strand
GCAGGTATCGAAATCTTCGAAAACGCTATCAAGACTTGCAGTGCAAAATAAGTTATACTATAATAAAGGTGTGGATTATTCAGTCCGCACCTTTATTTTTTTTAGACACAATGACAAAGGAGAACGATAAATGAAGAAAATCAATGTAGCGTTATTGGGATTTGGCAGCCTGGGACAGTCTTTTGCTAAGATTCTCCTCGAGAAGAGGGATGAAATAGAGAAGCTGTATGATACTTCGGTTAATGTAGTTGCCATAACCACGAAGACAAGAGGAAATCTGGTGGATGCATGGGGAATTGATCTTGAGAGAGTGCTGAACAATATTCAGGAAACAGGAGTAATCCCTAAGAACAACGAAATGATGCTTCAGAGAAATTCGCTTGATGTTGCCGAAACAGTTGAATATGATGTACTGATTGAAATGACCCCGCTGGAGCTTGCAGCAGGACATATGGCAACAGATCACGTTAAAGCTGCATTGAAGAGAGGTAAGCATGTAATATGTGCAAACAAAGGCCCTATTGCATGGCATTACAATGAAATTGAAGAGCTTGCTGCTGAGAACAACTGTCACTTCCTGTTTGAATCAACTGTAATGGATGGGACACCTGTATTCAGCATCGTCAGAGAAAATCTGAAGCTGTGCAAGGTGATTGAGATCAAGGGAATACTTAACAGTGCCACGAACTACATTCTTCAGGGGATAGAACAAGGCAAGACTGCCAAGGAAGTAATAGCAGAGGGAAAGAGAAGAGGATTCATTGAAGCTAATCCTAATCACGATATCGAAGGTAATGAGGCTGCAGCTAAAATGGCTGCTCTTGCAAACGCACTGATGGGTGCGGATATCACTCCAAAGGATATCGATTTCACAGGCATTAAGGATATTACCAAAGAAAAAATTGAAGAGGCGGCGTCAAGAGGAAATGTTGTGAAGCTCATATGCAGAGCATATGAAAAAGATGGTGAGATAGAAGTAAAAATAGGACCTGAGGAACTCAGCAAAATGGATGTATTTGCTACTGTAGTAGGAACATCAACAGCAATTTCGATTACGACAGACCTGATGGGAACAATGACAATTATCGAACAGTCCCCTGAAATAGAACAGGCGGGATATGGTGTCTTCGCAGATCTGCTTACAATAATCAAGGAATTATAGAAATGGAGACAGCAAAAGACAATTTCTTTAAGCGAAAGGACATAGAAATATCTGCAAAGAGGTATCTTCAGGATGCACTGTCAGCAATGGCTCTGGGACTGTTTGCATCGCTCCTTATAGGCGTAATTTTTGATACGATAGGTGTTCAGACTGCGATTATCTTTGGAGACAATGCAGTTTCGTCCTTTTTCGTTGAAATAGGAAAGCAGGCAAAGGATTTGATGGGAGCAGCAATAGGAATTGCTGTAGCCTGGGGGCTTAAAGCACCTCCACTTGTGATGTTTGCCAGTGCGGTCACTGGAATGATGGGAGCTTCCATGACAGGGTTCGGCATTGTAGCTTCCGGAGGCCCGGCGGGAGCATTTATCGCAGTGGCTATAGGTGCTGAATTCGGTAAAGCAGTATCAAAGGAAACCAAAATAGATATCATAGTTACACCGGCGGTAACGCTGATTACAGGAGGCATAGCAGCCAAGCTTGTAGGTCCTGCAATAGGCTGGTGTATGATAAAGCTTGGTGAGCTGATAATGATTGCAACAGAATGGCAGCCTTTCCTGTTCGGAATAGTGATATCAGTTATTGTGGGGCTGACTCTTACAGCTCCGATTTCCAGTGCTGCACTATGTATCATGCTTGATTTATCAGGCCTTGCCGCAGGAGCAGCGACGGTGGGCTGCTGTGCACAGATGGTTGGATTTGCAGCAGCCAGCTACAGGGAAAACGGTATTGGAGGCATTGTTGCTCAAGGCATAGGAACTTCAATGCTTCAGGTTTCCAATATAATTAAAAATCCGTGGATACTTCTGCCTGCAACACTGGCGGGAGCTGTTACAGGTCCCTTGTCAACATGTGTTTTTAAAATGACAAATATTGCAGTGGGTGCAGGTATGGGAACCTCAGGGCTTGTAGGTCAGATAGGCACATTCACCGATATGGGCTTCACATTTGATACTTTGTGGAAAGTGATTCTGCTGCATATAGTGCTGCCGGCAGCATTGGCTGTTCTGTTTGATAAGGTGCTGAGGAGAACAGGCAGAATTAAAGACGGAGATTATAAACTGGAGTTGTAAAATGAACATTTGGGAAAAGGCTGTTGACTTTCATGGGCATACATGTGGAGGTCTGGCGCTGGGAGTCAGAGCAGCGATTGAAGCGAAGAAACGGTTTGGAATTGATCGGGCTGAAGATGAGGAAGTAGTATGTATAACTGAAAACGATGCATGCGGTGTCGATGGAATACAATCAGTACTGGGCTGTACAATAGGAAAAGGCAATCTGATTTATCATGGTACAGGGAAGTTTGCATTTAATTTTTACAGCAGAAAAACAGGACAGAGTTTTCGTCTGATGGCAAGAGATAAGAAAGAAGGGCTGCATGGCCAGGAATATATCGAATATGTCCTGACAGCACCTGTGGAAGAAGTATTTATAGAGAGCGATCCAAAGCTTCCACTGCCTCGTCCTGCCAAGGCTCTTAATTCGGTGAAATGTGAAATATGCGGTGAAGCTGCACCGGAGAACAAAATCAGATTGATGGATGGCAGAAAGGTGTGCCTCGACTGTTATGAGGATTACAACAGAGGCTGGTAAGTGACTGGAGGGAACTGATATGATAAATGTTGCAGTAGTTGACGGACAAGGTGGAGGCATAGGAAAAGCCATCGTCGAAAAGGTGAAAAAGACTTTCCCTCAGCTGAATGTTATAGCACTCGGAACCAATGCGGTTGCTACAGGTCAGATGCTCAAAGCAGGTGCTGATGAAGGGGCAACCGGAGAGAATGCAATAATACACAATATGCAGCATGTGGATGTGGTTCTGGGAGTTATAGGTATACTTACAGCCAATTCTATGATGGGAGAATTATCACCGGCAATGGCATCTGCAATAGGCGGAAGCCATACATATAAAATTCTTATTCCCATAAACAGATGTCATATACATGTTGTAAGTGTAGGAGATCTGCCTCTGGGGGTTCACATTGATAATGCAATAGAAGCTCTTGACAATTACCTGAAGGGCATTGAATAAACATAATATAGCAGCAGCCTGCATTCACAACTGAAATGCAGGCTGTTTTTTTCAAGGGATTAATAAAATCTACAGATCATTGAATTTGAATGTGGATGTTCCATTTGCATAGTCTGCAACGATATGTCCGTTGCCTACCAGCTTATATTTGTAGGTCACAAGACCGTCAAGTCCAACTGGACCTCTGGCATGGAGTTTTCCTGTACTGATTCCCACTTCGGCACCAAACCCGTATCTGAATCCGTCAGCGAAGCGTGTTGAACAGTTCTGATATACGCCTGCTGAATCTACAAGGGACATGAATTTCTCTGCAGAGTCCTTATCCTCAGTTATTATACAGTCTGTATGGTGGGAACCGTATCTGTTTATATGATCGATAGCCTCATCAATGCTGTCAACGATTTTGACTGAGAGAATGTAATCCAGATATTCTGTTCTGAAATCCTCTTCAGTTGCAGGTTCGCATGGTATCATCTGCATAGAACGGGCATCACATCTGTAACGTATTTTGCTGCCGGAAGCATCAGACAGCGCAGGGATAAGAATGTCAGCTATATCTTTATGAACAAGAAGGGTTTCTGCGGTATTGCAGGCAGCAACGTACTGGGTTTTGGAGTCGATAATCACAGGGACAGCTTTTTCGATACTTGCTGCACCATCAACATAAATATGGCATATACCATCTGCATGACCCATGACAGGAATTTTTGAATTGTTCATGATATACTGTACAAACTGGTTGGAGCCTCTCGGTATAAGAAGATCGACATAATCGTGGCATTTGAGAAGCTCATCGATTCCGGATCTGTCCTCTATCAGAACAGCGAAGTTTTCGGGAAGACCTGCTTTCACTGCTGCATTGTAAATTGTATCAAAGAGAATACGGTTGGTATTTCTGGCTTCACTGCCGCCTTTGAGTATGATGCAGTTGCCGCTTTTGATGCAGAGTGACGCAATCTGAACAAGTGCATCAGGTCTGGATTCAAAAATAACACCTATAACTCCGATGGGGCATGTTGTTTTTGTCAGAACAAGATCATTATCCAGCTCTCGCTTGAGAAGCTCCTTAAAAAGCGGATCCTCCAGATCGATAAGATCATTGATTCCTGCTATGCATCCGTTAAGCTTCTGCTGGTCAAATTTCAGTCTGTTGACTATCGGAGCAGGAAGTGCATTTTCTTTCGCTGCTTCCATATCACGCCTGTTTGCGTCAAATATTGCAGCTTTGTCTGCTTCAAGTGCTCTGGTGACTGCGTCCAGGACACCATTTCGTGTTTCTTCCGGCAATGATGCCATAATAAAACTGTCTTCCTTGACTTTTCTGACGTTGTCCGTTAAATCCATTTTATATATCCTTTCTCTCAAAAAATAACTGTATAAACGATTTTATCAGATGATTTATTTCCATATAGTTTTTCTGTGAATTCTGTTCTATTGCCAGAAACCCGCTGCTGTATGTCGGATAAATGCTGAACTGATCTGCAGCTATACCCAGTGCTTCCAGATCTGCTATACCCAGACCGGACTGTCTGACCAGCGGAAGCTTTACGGTGAAAGATGAGCTGCGCATATCAAACTTTATTTCTGCCGGCTGATCATTGAACATGAATCCCATATAGTCAAAGGGATGTTTCCTCTGCTTGCCGGTAAATATCAGAAAATCACGCTCTGTCCGTATTTTTTCGATGATAAGAGGTCCTGCCGGAAATCCCAGGTGGTACATGGCTTTATGGAAATCACATTTGCTTATAATTCTGAGCAGTCTTGTGAGCTGTTGTACATCGTCACTGTTGTGAAGCAGTATTTTTTCTTCAAGTGAAGGATCCCCGGTTTTTTCATACATATTGTAAAGCTCGACGCTTTCGCCGCCTGATATTTCGTCTTTTCTTGTCTGCCACAGTCCCATGTAGTTTTCCACTGTTTTCTGTTTAAGATTCGGTACGAACTTTTTAACAGGTGAATGACCGTTGAGTACCAGATAAAGATCCAGGTTATAAGGAAGAGGCATTTCAGCATTGATTCCGTTAGCGGCCATTCGTCTGTAAATGAAAGGCATATCGAAATGCTTACCGTTATATGTTATGACCACGTCCGTTTTGCATATTTCATCCAGAAATAATTCAAGAGCAGATTTTTCTTCACTGCGGGTCTGAGCGAAAATCTGGTGCACGGTTTTCTCATGCTCATTATAGATTCCTCCCAGTATGAATTTGTTGCGTGAAGGGTTGAGCCCTGTAGTTTCTATGTCAAGAACCCCGAGATTCATATCACTGAAATAGAAATCGAGAATTCTGCTGGTATAAATTGGTTCCTCATGTCTGATAGTCTGATGTTTCATAAGAAATATTATAACAGGTGTTTGAATTAATATAAAGTATAAGTGCCGGAAGTTTTTATGCGGATAACAAAAGAGACCGTTAAGGTCTCTTCTGTTAAAAGGGGTATTGGGATTAGAGATTAATGAGGTTATCAGGGGGATAACCACAATCTGATTATAATGTAAAAGGTTGTAAAATGCAAGTAAAAGTCGAAAAAAAGTGGCTCGTGTTTTTGAATGTTGCTCTGTGGAGGCAATTGTCGAATAAATCAGATATTAAAGAACATTGTTTAAATATATAATGTTTGTAAAAGAGGGGTGTACCCGGAATATTACAAGCTATATTACAGTAATGATTAATGGAGGAATGAAAAATGGAAGTTTTGAAAGTGTCAGCTAAATCAAATCCTAATTCGGTTGCAGGAGCATTAGCCGGAGTGCTGAGAGAAAAAGGAGGAGCAGAGATTCAGGCAATAGGAGCCGGAGCGTTGAATCAGGCAGTTAAAGCTATTGCCATAGCCAGAGGTTTTGTGGCACCGGGAGGCATCGATCTGGTATCGGTTCCTGCTTTTACCGACATTCAGATTGAAGGAGAGGAACGAACTGCTATCAAGCTGATTGTTGAACCAAGGTGAATGATAACAAAGAGAGTGTAAAGCAGGGTCAGAGGGCTATTGCCCGTTCAGGCTGCAGATAAAAGTCCAGCCTCTGAAATGGAGGGATGGGCTTTTTTCTATATACATTTTATTCAAGCTTATGTAATTGTATATTTTTAACTTTATCTATTTTTTATGATATGGTATGTTATACATAGATTGAATTTTTTATGTTATATTTTATGTGTGATTACATAGTTTAAGGAGAACAAATGAGTAACAATGAAGTAAAACTTGAGCGAAAGCTTAATCCGCTGAATGTCTGGTCACTTGCCCTGGGAAGCATCATAGGATGGGGAGCTTTCGTGATGCCAGGGACAACATTTCTGCCGAAAGCAGGTACCCTGGGAACTTTAATCGGTATGGCCATCGGTGCACTGATAATGATTATCATAGCAATGAATTATGGATATATGATTCAGAAATATCCGGTAGCAGGTGGCGAATACACTTTTACCAAAAACACCTTTGGCAGATCCCACGCATACATCTGCGGCTGGTTTTTAGGACTTTCATACCTGGCTATTGTACCATTGAATGCAACAGCTCTAGGTCTTGTAAGCAGGAAGCTTCTGGGGGGCGCATTGGAATTCGGATACTTATATACAATAGCAGGTTGGGACGTTTATATCGGTGAGGTGCTGCTTGCATCAGCTGCACTTATTCTGTTTGCTTTTCTGTCAATCAGAGGAATAAGTGTAGCAGGCTGGCTGCAGACTATCATTGCCCTTGCGCTCGTTACTTCTGTAATAGTGCTTGTAGGTGTAGCTTTTGTCAGTCCTAGCACAAGTGTGGACAATCTATCTCCGATTTACCCTGAAGGGAAAAGCTCAATGTCAGCAATAATTGCTATTGTTGCAGTTGCACCTTGGGCTTTCGTGGGATTTGACTCTATTCCTCAGGCTGCAGAAGAATTTAACTTCTCGCCGAAGAAAGCTAATGGGATAATGATAATAGCCATATTGTTTGGAGGATTTGTATATGTTGCAATAAACACGATTACCGCTTCTGTAATGCCATGGAAAAAAATGCTTTCAGCGAATTATGACTGGCCAGCAGGAGAAGCAGTTGAAATAATGATGGGAAAAGCCGGACTGATATTTCTCGGAACTGCCTTAATATGTGCTGTATTATCCGGAATTATAGGTTTTTATATGGCAACAAGCCGGCTGCTGTACTCTATGACGAGAGAAAATGCATTGCCCAAGTGGTTTGGTAAGCTTGACGAAAAGCATAAAACTCCGAAGAACGCTATTATATTTGTTATGCTTATTTCATTGACTGCACCTTGGTTTGGCAGAGAAGTATTGTGCTGGGTAGTAGATATGTCATCCATAGGTGCTGCTATTGGATATGGTTATACTTCATTGGCCACATTTAAAACACTAAAGATGAACCCGGATGATCATAAACCGCTGTTAAAGGTATTATCAGTTATAGGAGTTGTTTTTTCGCTAATCTTTGTAATTCTGTTAGTTGTACCGGGTATGCCGTCATATCTTGCATTACAGTCAAGAGTATGTTTAGTAATCTGGATTGTTTTAGGGTTTGTTTTCTATTTTGCAACAAAAAACAAATCAGAGAAATAGGAAACATAAGCGGTCTGTGACGTGTATAGATTACCATAAACTCAGACAGAGCTTTTGTCTGGAATCTGAGAGGGCTAAATGCCCTCTTTACCTTTTTTTGACCCTGTTGTATAATTTTATAATATGCAGGAGGCATTAAAATGGACCAGATCAGAAACACGATAGAAAACAGCAGGAAAATAGTGATAAAAATTGGAAGCAACGTACTTTCCAATGAAAACGGAGCCGTTAACAGAAGCGTAATGCACAATATTGTCGAGCAGGTAAATGACCTGATAAAAATGGGCAAGCAGGTGATCCTGGTATCATCAGGTGCTGGAATATGCGGAGTAGGAGCCATAAACAAGTGGAGCAGACGCGGAGATATCAACTATAAACAGGCACTGTGTGCCATCGGACAGGTTGAACTCATGATGGCGTACAAGGAATATTTTGGAGATTACGGAATTCATGTGGCTCAGATGCTTCTCACCAGAGATGATTTCAGCGATCCTCACAGAACTCTCAATATCAGGAATGCGATGTTCACTCTTATAGATGAAGGAGTGGTTCCGGTGATAAATGAGAATGACAGTGTCAGTGTGGATGAAATCAAGATCGGTGACAACGATACTCTTGCTGCATTGACAACAACTTTATGGAATGCTGATCTGCTGATAATACTCAGTGATATCGACGGAGTATTTGATAAGGATCCCAAGGCGAATGAAGATGCCAGCCTGATAGAAATGGTGGATAATGCTGAGGCTCTGATATCCGCAATTGACATCGGCGGAACAAGTTCATTCGGGACAGGAGGAATACGCTCTAAAATCGAAGCAGCGTCAAGGGTGAATAAATTCGGTATACCGATGCTTCTTCTTAACGGATCAGAAGAAGATATCATCAGGAACAGCATGTCCGGATCATCCAGGGGTACTTTGTTCCTTGGTACAATATCGAAGTAGCAGGATACATAAACAGGAGAACAATTATGAAAACAGGCTTTATTGGAATAGGAAATATGGGAGGGGCTATACTCTCCGGGTATGCAGCAGCAGAAAGCTCTGCAGAAATGACACTTATGGCGTATGATAAGAACGAAGAAGTCTGCAGTGCAGCCCGAGCATCAATTGAGGAGCTTATCATATGCGAAAGCGGTTATAAACTCTGCAGTGAAGCTGATATAATACTTCTTGGAGTCAAACCACAGATAATAGAGACGGTACTGGAAGAAATAGCACCGGCATATGACACGACGAAACTTATAATATCCATGGCAGCGGGGATAAAGATATCACTTCTCGAAAAGTATTTCGGAAATGATGCCAGGATAATCCGTATCATGCCTAATCTGCCTGCGAAAGTAGGTGAAGGAATGATATCCGTAAGCAGAAACAGCAATGTGGCTGATGCGGAATTTGAAATGGCGATGGACATTTTCAGGTCTGTAGGCAGAGCAGAAGAAGTTGATGAGAGCCTGATAGACTGCGTGATTGGTGTAAGCGGCAGCAGTCCGGCATATACTTATATGTATATTGAAGCTCTGACTGAAGCTGCCGCAGCTAACGGCATGGATGAGAAAAAGGCACGTGTATTCGCAGCACAGTCGGTTCTCGGTGCAGCGAAGCTTGTACTGGAAAGCAGCGAGAGCCTTGAACAGCTCAGAGTCAATGTATGCTCACCGAACGGAACAACAATAGAAGCTGTAAACAAGCTTTTTGAGAACGGATTCAAAGAAAAGGTCAAAGAAGGCTTCCAGGCGGCGGTTGACAGATCCATCGAAATGGGAAAGGAAAAAGAATGATTTTCGAGGAAAAAAAGATAGACAGTGAACGGATATATGAAGGTGCTATCCTGAATGTCAGGAGAGATACAGTCACAGCTGTGAAAGGACAGGCATACAGAGAAATCATAGAGCATAACGGAGCGGTTGCCATGGTAGCGCTGACTTCAGAGAATAATGTGGTCATGGTGGAACAGTTCAGATATGCCTGCGGCAGACCCGTTCTTGAAATACCTGCAGGGAAAATCGATAAAGGCGAAAAGGATCCTGAGAAGGCCGCAGTAAGAGAGCTGCGTGAAGAGACAGGATATACAGCCGGGAAGATCATATACCTCGGCAGGATAAATCCAAGCGTGGCATATTCAGAAGAAGTCATCCATATATATGCAATGACAGAGCTTAGGCCGGGGGAGCAGGAGCTCGATGATGATGAGGCGGTCAATATTGTAGAATATCCTTTTGATGAAATATACACAATGGCAGCAGAGGGAAGGATTGTTGATGCTAAGACCATCGCCGGGCTTATGATGGCTAAAGAGCAATTGCACGAAAAACTGAATCGATAACAGCTCCGGCAAATAAAAAGCCGATGGCTGCAGCGGCAGCGTATATCAGACTTCTGCTTTCATAGTGCAGAAGTCTGTTTTTTTGCAGTCCTCTGTATATGGATAATGAAAAGATAATTGCAGACAGTGCTATAAAAGCAGGAACAAAAAATAAATTCTGGGGAAGTATCCTTAACATGGAGATGTACAGTGCGTTTTCCACCCCGGATAAGTAAATCAGACTGCAGCAGAAGCCGAGGGAGAAACTTTTGCAGAACAGAAGTGTCGGAGGGAGAAAGCACAGATACTTTGTAAATACTGCTGGTATCATGAGCAGAAACATAGTCAGTTCAGAAATGAAGACGGTGAATGTGTAAACAATTGCTCCGGAAGAACTGTCGTTAAGCCCTGACAGCATAAGTTCACAGAGGTATGTGCGGTTTTCGGATGAAATGCCGGTGCCGAAAAAAAGACCGGCGAATATGCCTGTCGTGAAAATAGATATAAATGCGATCAGTATTTTTTTCATATGTATGTCCTTCCTTTATTTCGCAGTATGCTGAACAGTAGTCGTGGTACACTGTTATTACAATATATGAACTGATGAACAGTTTTATTACTGGATGAAGTGTGTAGAAATACAAATGATTATTGTAAACCAGATAAAATTAAGTTATAATTCTAATAGTACTATTTGTTGAGGAGTGAAAGATGTATATAGATGAGTTCGCAGAGTATCTAAAAAATGAACGTAAAATGTCCCCCAATACCCTGGAGGCATATAACCGTGATATTTCAGAGTTTGTTGCTTTTGAAGGGAGCAGGGGGATGAATGATATACTTGAAACGTCAAGTACAGAAATAGTCGCTTTCCTGCATTATCTCAAAAGCGAAGGCAAATCTGCAGCAACAGTAAACAGAAAACTTGCTTCTATCAGAGCATTTTTTAATTTCCTGATAAAAGAGGGACTGATACAGTCAAATCCTACGGCTGATATTAAATCTCCCAAAATTGAGAAGAAGAAGCTGGAGTTTCTGGAAATCAGTGAAATCGACAAGCTTCTCAGTGCTCCCGATGACAGTGTCAGAGGACTCAGAGACAGAGCGATACTGGAGGTGCTGTATGCTACAGGTATAAGAGTCAGCGAGCTTATTGATTCGAATGTAGAGGATATCAATCTCAGAATGGGGTTTATCACATGTGCAGGTGAGCACAGCAAGGCAAGGATTGTTCCCCTTGGCAGACCTGCCAGAGCTGCTCTTGAAAATTACATATATGATGCCAGGAACGAGCTTATCAGAAATAATAAGGACGAAAAGGCTCTGTTTGTAAATTATTACGGTAAGAGGGTGACGAGACAGGGACTATGGAAAATTCTGAGAGAATATGGCAGCAAAGCAGGGATAGAACATAAGCTCACCCCTAATATCATCAGGAATTCCTTCGCAGTGCATATGCTTCAGAACGGTGCAGATCTGAAATCTCTTCAGGAGCTCATGGGGCACGAAGATATATCTGCAACCCAGGTGTATCTTTCTGTTACGAAAAACAGGATAAAGGATGTGTATGATAAAACTCATCCCAGAGCAAAATGAAAAAAAACTTGCATATCGTAAATTAGTATTATATAATAAACTAGCTGTGTGCGAAACGCACACCGTCTTATAGAATCACGGGCGGTCCTCTGGATTATTAATACGGATAACCAAGAACGTCTTGAACAGAAGGAGGAGACATAAGACAATGAATGTATTAGACGCAGTTGTACAGGATTACCTGAAAACAGATGTGCCTGATTTCGGTGTAGGTGATACGGTAAAAGTACACGTTAAGATCAAGGAAGGAAACAGAGAAAGAATCCAGATTTTCGAAGGATTTGTGCTCAAGAGACAGAACGGCGGAATCGGCGAGACTTTCACAGTAAGAAGAATCGCATCTGGCGTAGGTGTTGAAAAAACTTTCCCTATCCATTCACCGCTGGTAGAAAAGATCGAAGTTGTAAGACGTGGTAAGGTCAGAAGAGCAAGACTTCACTATATGCGTCAGAGAACTGGTAAATCAGCTAAGATCAAGAGCAGAGACTAATCGATCGCGAAAAGAACCCGCAGGGGTTCTTTTTTGTATAGGCTGAGTTTTTTGTATTTCAGTGTCTTCATTGAATATAACTTGTCATGGGAGGAGAATACAGATATGATGGAGAATATAAACTGGTATCCCGGTCATATGAAAAAGACCAGGGAACTGATACAGCAGAATCTGAAAATGGTTGATGCCGTTATTGAAGTCATCGATGCCAGAATCCCTGTATCAAGCAGGAACCCCATAATAGATGAACTGGTCAGAGGAAAACCGAGGATAATAGTGCTGAATAAAAGCGATCTTGCCGATGAAAATGCCAGCAGGGCGTGGACTGAAGCCTTGAGAGCAGATGGCAGCAGAACTCTAGCTATGAACTGTATGAGCGGAGGCGGAGTCAAAGACCTTTTCAGGCTTCTTGAAAGAATGGAGGCCGAGAAAAACAGAGACAGAGCAATGCAGAAAGCATACAGGCTTATGATAGTAGGGGTGCCGAATGTCGGCAAATCATCGCTTATCAACAGAATGACAGGTAAGAAAAGTGCACAGACCGGGGACAGACCGGGAGTTACAAAAGGCAAGCAGTGGCTCAAGCTTCAGAACGGAATGCAGCTGCTGGACACACCCGGAATCCTCTGGCCGAAATTCGAGGATCCGAAGGCTGGTATGAATCTTGCGTTTTGCGGCTCTATCAAAGACGAGATACTGGATATTCCCACACTGGGGATGGAGCTGATAAATGTTCTTGCGGAGAACTATCCGCAGCTGCTGGAGGAAAGATATAAACTCGATGGAATTGCAGAAACTCCCCTTGAAAATATGGAGAATATGGCTCTCAAAAGGGGATGTATTCTTCCGGGAAAGCGCATAGACTATGAGCGAATAGGAAAACTTGTGCTGGATGAGTTCCGCAGCGGGAAGATAGGCAGGATAACCCTGGAACAGGTTGAAAAGGTGAAATAATCGATGACAAAGGAAGAAAGACTGGAGAAACAGAAACAGCGCCTCGCTGAAATGAAGGTGCCTGAAGCGGAACTTCATGCCAAAGGTTATAAATATATTGCCGGTGTGGATGAAGTGGGCAGAGGCCCGCTGGCGGGTCCGGTAGTCGCCGCAGCAGTTATACTGCCGGAGGATTTTGATGTCCCGGGAGTGGATGATTCCAAGAAATTATCCGAGAAAAAGCGTGAGGAGCTGTTTGACATTATAACTGAACGGGCAGTAGCTTACGGGATCGGTATGGCTGATCACAGTATAATAGATGAGATCAATATACTGCAGGCTACGAAGCTGGCGATGAAGGATGCTATAACCGGTCTGCAGCAGCAGCCTGATTATATACTGTTTGATGCTATGAGAATAGATGATCTTGAAACGCCTCAGGAATCTGTAATAAAGGGAGATAGCAAAGTGCTGGCTGTTGCTGCAGCATCCATAGTAGCTAAGGTCACCAGAGACAGGATGATGGTGGAATATTCCAATGAGTATCCGGGATATGCTTTTGAAAAAAATAAAGGATACGGAACGAAAGCACATTATGAAGGACTCAGAGAACACGGCATGTGTCCGATCCACAGGAGAACTTTTCTCAAAAATCTCTGATCGCGGGATGATGTTCTTTTCTGCTCTTTATCGCTTTACTTCAGAAAATACTTGCACCTGAAGGAAACACGTGATATTATGGACTTGTTATACGACTGACGGTAATTAAGTGGAATTGACCACGTGAAGTATAATGTAATCAAGGAGCCGACCGTCTGGGCAGAGAGTCCGGACTGCCAGGCTCTTTTGCATTTTTATTGTACTTTGCTGCTGTCTGGATTGACATTAAAAAGCGAGGCAGGTAAAGTATAAACGTATTTTGTATGAAAAGGAGAATGAAAATGGAAATCAAAAGTGATATTCAGATTGCACAGGAAACGGAAATGACAAATATTCAGGATATTGCCGCTTCAGCAGGCCTCGACCCAAAATACATCGAGCTTTACGGAAATTACAAGGCAAAGGTTGATTACAATCTGCTTGAAGAGAAGAAGGATGCTCCCGACGGAAAGGTGATCCTGGTTACTGCTATTTCACCGACCCCTGCAGGAGAAGGCAAGACAACTACAACAGTAGGTCTTGCTGATGCTTTGAAAAGAATAGACAAAAATGTGCTCGTTGCTCTGAGAGAGCCTTCGCTGGGACCTGTTTTCGGTGTTAAGGGCGGAGCTGCAGGAGGCGGATATGCACAGGTGGTTCCAATGGAAGATATCAATCTTCATTTTACAGGCGATATGCATGCCATAGGTGCTGCCAATAATCTGCTGGCTGCAATGCTGGACAATCATATTCAGCAGGGTAATGCACTCAGGATAGATCCGAGGAAGATAACATGGAAAAGATGTGTAGATATGAACGACAGACAGCTTCGTTTCATTACAGATGGCCTTGGCGGCAAACCTAACGGAACACCGAGGGAAGATGGTTTTGATATTACAGTAGCCAGTGAGATTATGGCTATTCTGTGTCTGTCAAAGAATATAGATGATCTTAAAGAGAGAATATCAAAGATCATTGTAGGCTACAGCTATGATGATGAACCTGTTACAGCAGGACAGCTGAAAGCACAGGGGGCTATGGCCGCACTTCTCAAGGATGCCCTCAAGCCTAATCTCGTGCAGACTCTTGAGAAAACGCCGGCATTCATACATGGAGGCCCTTTTGCAAATATAGCACATGGATGCAACTCGATAATGGCTACAAGAATGGCTATGAAGATGGCAGACTATGTTGTGACAGAAGCCGGATTCGGTGCGGACCTTGGTGCGGAGAAATTCCTGGATATCAAATGCAGGATGGCAGGTATTCAGCCTTCGGCAGTAGTCATCGTTGCTACAGTAAGAGCTCTGAAACATCACGGAGGTGTTGTCAAGGCTGATCTGGGCAGAGAAAACCTTGAAGCCCTTGAAGCGGGTCTGCCTAATCTGCTGCAGCATGTGGAAAATATCACAAAGGTTTATGGTCTGCCTGCAGTGGTTGCTATCAACAGATTCCCGACTGATACTGAAGCTGAACTGGCTCTTGTTGAAGCAAAGTGCAGGGAGCTTGGTGTTAATGTGGCTCTCAGTGAAGTGTGGGGCAGAGGCGGAGAAGGCGGTATTGCGCTGGCAGAAGAAGTAGTAAGGCTTTGTGAACAGCCAGGCAGCTTCAACTATTCATATGAGCTTGATATGACTATCGAAGAAAAAATAAGAGCTATCGCTCAGAAAATATATCGTGCAGACGATATCAACATTCTTCCGGCAGCAATGAAGCAGCTTAAGCAGCTTGAAGCTCTAGGATTCGGTAATCTGCCTATCTGTGTGGCCAAGACTCAGTACAGTTTCTCAGATGATCAGACTCTTCTGGGAGCACCGAGAGGATTCACACTTACAGTAAGAAACCTTAAGGTTTCGGCAGGAGCAGGCTTTATCGTTGCACTTACAGGCGATATAATGACCATGCCGGGACTTCCTAAGAAGCCTGCAGCAGAGAACATTGACGTTGATAATACAGGTAAAATCACAGGATTGTTCTAATAATATCACAAGATTTATTTAAGGAGGCAGATATTGGCATATACAGAAAAATCGTGCAGAGAATTCAGCGACCTGCTGGCAAGCCGTGAGCCTGTACCGGGCGGTGGCAGTGTATCGGCACTGGTGGGAGCACTTGGTGCAGGACTCGGTAACATGGTTGGGCATCTGACTGTCGGCAAGAAGAAGTATGCCGATGTTGAAGATGAGATAAAGAAATGCATGGAGGAAACTGATACATTACGCCTGGAGCTTCTTAAGCTGGTGCAGCAGGATATAGACATATTTCAGCCATTGTCGGAGTTATATGGCATGAAAGCAGAAACACCGGAGGAAAAACTCAAGAAGGAAGAGCTTCTTGAAGAAGCCTTGGATGGTGCGTGCAGAGTGCCTCTGGCTATAATGAAAGCATGCGGAAGAGCGGTGGAGCTTTCCCGTATATTTGCAGAAAAAGGCAGTGTTATGGCAACAAGTGATGCCGGGGCAAGTGCCGTCCTGTGCAAGTCAGCTATGGAAGCTGCAAGCCTTAATGTTTATATAAACACCAATTCCATGAAAGACAGAGACAAAGCACAGGCTCTTAACCGGGAATGTGAAGAGTGTCTGCAGAAATATACAAAGCTGGCAGATGAAGTGTTCGGATATGTTGTACGGAAACTGAAGCACGAGGATTAACGGAGGTAGCTGAAATGGCGGAATTATTAAGGGGAAAGGCTGTTGCAGACAGCCTGACAGAGATAAACAGGGGGAAGGTCGAAGAATTAAAAAGGGCAGGGATTACTCCGACGCTGGGAATTATTCGTCTTGGAGAGAATCCTTCGGATCTTTCATATGAGAGGGGCGCACTTAAACGTGCGGAACAGACAGGTGTCGAGATAAGAAAATACGTTTATGAAGCGGATATTTCCCAGGATAAACTGATAGATGAAATAGAGAAGATAAATAATGATGACAGCATACATGGTGTGCTGATTTTCAGACCGCTGCCTGAACACATAGACGATAAAGCAGTGTGTGCTGCCCTCGCACCGGAAAAGGATATGGATGGCATAACTGCCGGCTCTATGGCAGGTGTTTTCATGGACAGCGATGAAGGATATCCGCCTTGTACGGCAGCTGCCTGCATAGAGATTCTGGATCACTATGGTGTTGAACTGCAGGGAAAGAAGGTGACCGTGATGGGCAGGAGCCTTGTGATAGGCAAACCTGTGGCCATGATGGCAATGAAAAGAAATGCTACTGTGACTATATGTCACAGCAAAACGGCAATAGACGATTTTAAAGCTGCGGGCCGTGGCGCAGATATTGTGATTGCAGCTATCGGGAAGGCAAAAATGATCGGTGCTGAGCGTCTTGGTGATGGCCAGGTGATAATCGATGTGGGCATAAATACAGATGAAGAAGGCAGGCTTTGCGGTGATGTGAACTTTGAAGAAGCGGAGCCTGAGGCAGCAAAAATCACTCCTGTACCGGGAGGTGTGGGAAGCGTGACTACCGCAGTGCTTATGAAACATGTGATTGAAGCTGCAGGAAAGTAGCGCTGCTCTTGATTATATTGCTTTTCTGGAAGAAAACGGAAATGTGCAGTTTAGTGATGACGGAAGCCATAGTACTGATAAATTCAGGCCTGTGGCTTCTTGTAATAT
>JBJESR010000095.1:0-3545 GCA_051882895.1 Lentihominibacter sp. | reverse complement strand
GAAAAAGTATTGTGCCCATATAATCCTCCTAATAATAAAATAACTGATGTAATTTTTCTTTACGCTTTATTATATATATATATATCAGTAATAATCAAGCTAAAATCAAAATACGCAATAGTCTGAAAACTCTTGAAAACACTGCATTCCATTCAGTTTAGCCACATTTCGGCATCTGGTCCCTGCAGCAAGTAATTTTTAGCAAAATAATGCCTGTTTCAACTGCAACCTAATGTTGCATAAATACTGCAGTTTTACGCATATTAGAACTATAGGAGGCACAGAACTTTGAACAATATTTACGATATTGCAATAGCAGGTGGAGGTACGGCAGGTATGACAGCTTCTATCTATGGCAGCCGTGCCGGCAAAAACATTCTCCTGATCGAGAAATCGTTTTACGGAGGCCAGATAATATCAAGCCCCGAAGTAGAGAACTATCCTGCGTTTTCGCCATCAACAGGATATGATTTTGCCATAGAACTTCATCAGCAGGTCTGCGACCTTGATATTGAACAGCTGAACGATGAGGTTACCGGTATTGATAAATACAACGATGAATTCGGTCGCTGCTGGCTTGTAAAATGCACAGATGGCGCATATCCGGCCAGATCTGTAATTATAGCATCCGGAACTGCCGGCAGAAGCCTGTCGCTGCCTGGAGAAGAAAAATTCCTGGGGCATGGCATTTCTTACTGTGCTGTCTGTGATGGTGCCTTTCATAAAGGAAAAGCCACAGCTGTTGTCGGCGGTGGAAACACAGCACTTGAAGAGGCTCTCTATCTGTCTTTTATATGCGAAAAAGTATATCTGATACAGCGAGGCAGTGCTCTGACAGCAGAAGAAACTCTGGTAAAGGATGTACTGAAAACACAGAATATAACCGTTATGCTCAACACTGAAATTCTGCAGCTTCACGGTAATGATACTCTTGAAAAAATCAGACTTGCCTCATCAGGCAGTTCCTTTGATCTTGCAATCAGCGGGCTGTTTGTTGCAATAGGCAGGATTCCTCAAAATCAGATGTTTGCTGATCTTATCGAGCTTGATAACGAAGGATATATAATCGCAGGTGAAGACTGCCACACGAATGTTCCCGGAATTTTTGCTGCCGGGGATTGCAGAACGAAGGAGCTGCGACAGCTGGTGACTGCTGCTGCAGATGGTGCCAGAGCTTCATCAGAGGCCCTTAAATACCTGCAAAAAAAATATTGAGCCGCATTAATGCAGCTCAATATTTTATATATTAATTATGTCAATGTTGAAGTCTTCTATTTTTCCTTCTGCGGCTCGACTTTCTTAGATATGAGATAGAATACCACGCAGGCAACTGCACATACAGCGGTCAGAATATACAGTCCTATTCTGATAGCTCCCACTATTGAATTCACATCCATGCTCTCGAGTATTCCGTCGAAGTAATCTCCTGATTCCCATCCATCTACAGGGTCTCCCCAGCATTCATACCAAGGCATGAAGAAACATGCAGGAATATTCATTGCTGTCATCAGAAGGAACAGAAATGCCATTCTTCTGGTATCGCCTACAGCCAGACCGGTCTTTGGATTTGTATGGAACTGCTCAGGATCCTTCTTAGTAAGTCCACCGTACATTCTTCTCCATATGAAGTAGAGCACCGGACCTGTCAGCAATCCTACCATGCCGCCCAGATAGTAGTCTGAACCGTTGATAAAGAATGCAAATATTGCAACACAGATAGGTACTATACACAGCACGCAGAGGAATCCATATCCGCCAGGAATCTTGAACTGATATTCGTTTTCAGGGATTCTCTTTCTCAGAATCATTGCTGAGATATATACCATGATATATGATGCAACCAGCAGACATACATCGAGAACGATGATGAATCCGAACGGAAGCATGCAGAGAATCAGATTAACAATACCAACTGATAATACGGAAATATACGGAACACCATGCTTCTTGTCGCATTTTACCAGAATCGGCGGTGCCAGATAGTCATCTGCCAGCGAGAAGAAACCTCTTGAGCCTGATGCGATATATGTATTGTATATTGAACATTGTGCCAGTATCGCAACTATTACAAAGAATATACCCATAGCAGGTCCCCAGAAGGTTTCACATACAGTAGCATAACCTACACAGTCACCTTCTGTTCCCCATTCTTCCCACTGTCCGAGGGAACCAAGCCCTGCAACTGTAGGCAGTATATATACAGCCATAATGAGCGGTACTGTTATTATCGTTCCCTTCGGAATTACCTGAGGATTGGCAACTTCACCCGCAATCGTTGACATAGATTCATATCCGGAATACATCCACATACCGATTGAAATGCCACCGGCGATAAAGTAGAACCAGTCGCCTATACCTTCTGCTTCATAAGCTGTAATCTGGAATGAAACGTCTGTACCTTCGCCCCAGTGCATGAATCCACAGATTGCAACCAGACCGAATGCCACCATTACCAGTATCGATAGAATAGTACTTACTATACCTACATCCTTGACACCTCTGACGTTGATATATGTGAAAACAATTATCATTGCAGCTTTGATAGCAAACTCTCCGCCCCAGCTGAGTTCCCACTGGGATGCGGCATATCCGCCTGCCAGAATAACATAGAGAGTGTTATCGATATAAATTGATATCGTTCTCCACCAGCCTGCCTGGAATCCCCAGAACTCTCCCAGAGCTTCCTGAACCCATTTGTAATAACCACCCTCCTGCGGTCTGACAGATCCGAGTTCAGATGCCACAAGTCCGAAAGGCAGTCCCCATACGAAAGGAAGTACGCAGAGCATGATGATCGTCAGTCCAGGTCCGCATTCAGGAATCATCTCTTCAATTCCGTAACAACCAGCTGCAACCAGACAGAAAATCATAAATACAACTGTCGAAACCTTGATGTCATGCTTTTTCAGCCCGTGTTCGCCGACTTCGGCAATCACAGTATTTTGTTGTTGACTCATTTTTTCCTCCTCTTTAAATAAAACTAAAATATGATTACGTGCTTATTATAACATTTCCCGGAGCAGTTTCAATAATTTTCAGACAATTAAGAAATGACAGCAATTTTGTTGTTATATATAGACAAAATCATAAGAACAAGTCAGCAATATAATAAAAGAGAGAACAGCAAAACTGTTCTCTCTTTGTTGTTAAATTATTCAAATAACACGGTTTGCAATTAATCAACCTATTATTTGTTGAGTGGCGGATAAGCTTCATCAAATGTCTGTTCACCACTATGCAGAGTGTTAGCAGCTCTGAGTTTACCCATCTTCTTAACGATCTGATAAACAACCATAGGGATACCAACTGCGCAGCAAGC
Source organism: Lentihominibacter sp. (assembly GCA_051882895.1). Lineage (GTDB taxonomy): Bacteria > Bacillota > Clostridia > Peptostreptococcales > Anaerovoracaceae > Lentihominibacter. The sequence goes on along the minus strand of JBJESR010000095.1, from coordinate 226 downwards.
TACGATGAATACTACTGTACCACCACCGGCATTTCCTTCAGGGTCGATGATGTCACCGAATGCCAGCATGATGAGGCAGATAAGCTGAGCTATCATAGCAAACCAAGGAACCCATCCTGAATGCTTGCCTACTCTAGCCTGCAGTTTTTCAGGATCATATCCGTTCTTGATATACTTGCTTCTGAATCTCTTCTGTGAAGCAATGATTCCAACCCATGCCAGAGTT
>JBJESR010000094.1:0-3573 GCA_051882895.1 Lentihominibacter sp. | reverse complement strand
TAAGAGGCATATCATAATGAAGATTAACTCTCGTTTCTGTTATATATTCCATATGGATAAGTCTGCCACGTCTGTCCTGACATATCTCCATGATATTTCCGACGTAATCCTTAGGAACCATTATATCCGCCTTCACCATAGGCTCCTCTATATGGTCTATGAGTCCCGCATCCGGCAGATTGGACGGATTCTGCACCATCTGAACAGAACCGTCATTCATAACCACCTTATATATTACACTCGGGGATGTCGTCACAACAGCAAGATCGAATTCACGTTCAAGTCTCTCGACGATTATCTCCATATGAAGAAGTCCCAGAAAACCGCATCTGAAACCGAACCCCAGAGCTGTTGATGTCTCAGGTTCAAAATGGAATGCCGCATCATTCACCTGCAGCTTTTCCAGAGCATCCTTGACGTTTTCGTACTTTTCCCCTTCTGCAGGATAGATGCCGCAGTATACCATAGGCTGCACCTTCTTGTATCCCGGCAGCGGCTCTTCTGTAGGATCATCGTCAATGGTTATCGTATCTCCGACTCTGGCATCTGCCACCTGCTTGATGCTGGCACAGATATATCCCACCTCGCCTGCTCTGAGGGATCTGCACTCGACAGGCCCCGGGGAATAGACACCTACTTCTGTAACTTCATATTTCTTGCCAGTATTCATCAGGCGTATCATATCGCCCTTTTTAACAGTGCCGTCAAAAATACGTGTATATATAACAACACCTTTGTAATTGTCATAGTATGAATCAAATATCAGAGCCTTGAGCTTGTCGTTCTCGTCGCCCTCCGGTGCAGGAATATCAGTCACTATCTTTTCGAGAAGCTCTTCTATTCCTATACCCTCCTTGGCAGAAACAAGAGGAGCCTCCTGGGCATCCACACCGATAACATCTTCAATTTCCTGTTTGACTTCATCAGGTCTTGCTGAAGCCAGATCGATCTTGTTCAGAACAGGCATTATCTCCAGATCCTCATCAAGAGCCAGATACACATTAGCCAGTGTCTGAGCTTCAACACCCTGAGTGGCATCCACTACAAGAACAGCACCTTCACACGCAGCGAGGCTTCTTGATACTTCATATGTGAAATCGACATGTCCCGGTGTATCGATGAGATTGAAAATGTACTCGTTGCCGTCCTTTGACCTGAACACAAGTCTTGTTGTCTGCAGCTTTATGGTTATACCTCGTTCTCTTTCCAGATCCATATTGTCAAGGAACTGCTCTCTCATCTCACGTTCTGAAACAAGCCCTGTCTTCTCGATTATCCTGTCGGCAAGGGTTGATTTACCATGATCTATATGTGCTATAATACTGAAATTTCTGATGTATTTCTTATAATCCTTCATTTCTGCCTCTCATGCTAATAAATATTCTATATTGTATTTTAATGGAAAAGGTTGAAATTATCAATATCCAAAACCAAATTACCGCCTTCACCTGTAGTTTCAAAGCATATCTCATCAATATACACTATGCTGCACGCTCCTGAAAAAAACAGAAGGAACACAATCATAAACCTCATAAAACCTTTTTTCATACCTGTCAGCCTTTCTCATCCTGCTACTGTTCTTCATTAATTATCTCCGCAAGCACCCTGGCGAAATACTTGCCGCACAGTCTCGCTTCTTCTATAGTATTCTTATTATTTCCTATTTCCAGCAGCAGACACCTGTCGGTGAGATATTCATTATAATTATAATTTCTCTCTATTATCGCGCCACCGAAACCTTCATACATTGTCTCCGCTTTTTCGCTTATTTTTTCTGCAAAATCGTACAATTCAACATAATTGTCATTAGCCTGACCCACCACCATGCTGAATTTTGCTGTTCTCTTGCCATTTATCCTGATATACTTTCCTTCGCTGGCCGACGCAGGAGCTGCATCTCTGTGGAGATCTATTATGTAAAGAGCACTCGGGTATTTATCACGCAGCGCCTCGATTGTGGCCAGAGATTTATTATATGATTCATTATATGAAGGTCTGTCATGGACGGTCTTGTCATGAACAACATTTATTCCTTTTTTCTCAAGCTCTGCTTCAAGTACATCGCCTACATCTCTTACCGTGCCCTTCTCTGCTTCCCGGTGATAATTGCTCTCTTTATACGGCATATATGACTCGCTGGCATGTGTATGATAAATTATCACAAGAGGATCTCCTGAAGGTCTGACAGTTTTTTCTGATTTACCGCTGTCCTTTTCAGCTTTCTTTTCTTCCTTCTCTGTGCTGTCTGTACCCTTCACATCATCTTTTTCCCCGGTCTGCGCTGTCCTTTCCCGGTTATCCTCATTATTCTGCAGTTTCTTTACCTCAGGAACAATCTGCCCGACACAGATAGTCCCCAGTTCTTTCTCATCGATCCAGGCTGCGGCCATCGCATCAGCAGGATCGACCCTGTAAAAGACCACTGTCGAAATCAGAAACACAAGCAGAGCAGCTGCCGCCCGTCTCATATATTTTTTTCTCATTAGTTGTCCTCCAGTCATTACTCTTATGAATATATGCCCGGATGAAGGGTTTTATTTATCCCGCCTGCAATAATGTCCGAAAATTCTCTGATTATCATGTCAATATCTGTTGAAGTAACTATCATCTGTGTCTCATAATTATCTAAATAATCATCAATTTTCCAGGCATTTTCCATGTTATCCGCCAGCGCATCTCTTATTATAGTTGAGGCATCGATCACTGTAGGCACCCCTATTGCAATAACCTGTGCACCTGTAGTCTGACGGTTTATACCAGTTCTGGTATTCCCCATTCCCGCTCCCGGAGAAATGCCTGTATCTGTTATCTGTATCGTGGTGCTCACACGTCGGATATCTCTGGCTGCAAGGGAATCTATGACTATTATCACCTCCGGGGCTGTCAGCTCTGCAGCTTTCCTGATGATATCCGCAGTCTCCATTCCTGTCGTTGCGGTCACACCGGGCACAATGCAGCTGACATTGGCCATTTCATCGTCACCATCAGCTTCAAAGAGAATGAACAGATGTCTCGTCACCTTTACTTTTGATGCAGCAGCAGGGCCAAGTGCATCAGGGGTCACCTCTCTGTTTCCCAGACCTGCCACAAGCACCTTGAGATTATAATGAAACTTTATCAGTCTCTTAAGCTCTTCTGCCAGTGCATACTCAGCCTTATCTCTGACGCCCTCCTCTTCCTCTATAATCCCGTCGGCTTCAATAGTTATATAGTTTCCCATCGGTTTTTCCAGCTTGAACTCGCCTGCCGGGCTCGTTATCCTTATTCTTACAGCTTTTACACCTCCTCCGTAATCAATCTCTTCGGTTACAATCCCATCTTTGTCTCCCAGAGTATGGTTTTCCCTCTCAAACAGTTCCTTGCTTTCCACTGCCAGATCAGTCCTGTATTTCATCCTGCTTCTCCTCCTTATTTATCCCGATCGCATACAATAATAATTTACCCTTGCAATTACTCTTTTATTCGTTTATACTTATAGTTGCGATTTTGTGTTGTGAACTAAGTCACAACAGGCTTAAATTAATGAAAGTGGGGTAAATTTAATGGCTAATATTAAATCCGCAAAGAAAAGAA
>JBJESR010000093.1:0-17626 GCA_051882895.1 Lentihominibacter sp. | reverse complement strand
ATGACCGTAAACGGAATGCCTGTACCTATCGAAGGCGAAAAGAACCTGCTGGAAATCATCAGAAAAGCAGGCTTCGATATGCCTACACTGTGCTACTATTCAAAGCTTTCTACATATGGTGCATGCAGAATGTGTATCGTTGAAGATAAAAGAGGCGACATCATGGCTTCATGTTCCACACCTCCTAGAGCTGGTATGGAAATCAGGACCAATACGCCTAGACTGAGAGAATACAGAAAAATGATTCTCGAGCTGATGCTGGCTGACCACAACAGAGACTGTACAACATGTGAAAAAAGACAGAACTGCCAGCTCAAGGAGCTTGCTGAACGTTTCGGCATCGACGATGTCCGATTCGAGACATACAGCATGGACGGAACCAAGGATTCATCATCTCCTGCCATCATCCGTCACCCTGACAAATGCATCCTCTGCGGTGACTGCGTACGCGTATGCGATGAGATCCAGAGAGTAGGCGCCATCGACTTCGTTAACAGAGGTTCCAAAATGGAGGTTCAGCCTGCATTCAACATGCCTATCGCCGAGACAAAATGCGTAAACTGCGGACAGTGTGCAGCAGTGTGTCCTACAGCTGCTATCACCATAAGAAGCAATGTTGCGGAGCTGTGGGAAATGCTGGCAGATGACAACACTATCGTTCAGGCTCAGATCGCACCTGCAGTAAGAGTTGCCCTCGGTGATGAATTCAACTTCGAAAAGGGCGAAAATGTAATGGGCAAAATTGTTGCGGCCCTCAGGAAAATCGGCTTTGACGATGTATACGATACTGCAACAGGTGCAGACTTCACAGTTATCGAAGAAGCCAATGAGTTCGTTGCCAAGCTTGAAAGCGGAGAGAAGCTTCCGCTCTTCACATCATGCTGCCCTGCATGGTTCAAATACGCCGAAAACTACCATCCTGAGCTGCTGGATAACCTTTCCAGCTGTAAATCACCTATGGAAATGTTCGGTTCAATCCTTAAGGAAAAAGCAAACAGACAGGCTGCAGCAACAAAATCAAAGAAAAAGACAAAGGTCGTTGCCATCATGCCTTGCACTGCAAAGAAGCATGAGATACATCAGGAAAGAGGCATGTTCGAAGGCGAACAGGCTGTCGACCTTTCAATAACAACTCAGGAGCTTGCTGACATGATCAGAGAAACAGGCCTCAATTTTGAAGAGCTCCAGCCTGAACCTATAGATATGCCGTTCGGTATCGCCAGCGGTGCAGGAATCATCTTCGGTGTTACAGGCGGTGTAACAGAAGCTGTAATCAGACACGTTATAGACCCTGAAGACAGAAACACTCTGGCTGAAATCGCATTCACAGGAGTACGAGGTCTTGAAGGTGTCAAAGAAGTCAAGCTGCCTTACGGTGAAGACCGTGAGATCTCCATCGCCATCGTAAGCGGACTGAGAAACGCAGAAAACCTGATTCAGGCTATCCAGAAAGGCGAAGCTTACTATGACTTTGTGGAGGTTATGGCATGCAAAGGCGGATGTATCGCAGGCGCAGGCCAGCCGTTCGTAGTAGACAGAGCAAGAGAAGAGAGATCTGAAGGTATGTACGAGGCAGACAGAATGTCAAACGTTCGCACATCACAGAGCAATCCTATCGCAGAAGCTCTCTACAAGGATCTTCTCAAGGGAGACAACGCTCACAGACTCCTCCACTACAAATAAAACTGACAGCATACAATATGTAATAAGTAATTAACTTACCTTAAAATCCCCAAAGAAAAATCCGAGCTGAATATCAGTCCGGATTTTTCTCTATTTATTCAGATTTCACGAGATACCTGTGCACCGGCACCGGCATCATAAAGCTCTTAGAGTTCTCCGCATGTACCTACAGGTACCGCACCTCCGATGGCATCGATTACAGCATCCGTTCTGGCTTTGTCAAACCAGCTGCAGAGTTCGATAAACGCGATTCCGCCGTCTGTCAGTTTCTTTGCCGCTTCCTGAGCCTGCTCCAGATCCTTGACAAAAATAGCTGTAGTATCACAGTCATCACATTTGAGTTCAACCTGCTGAGGAGTTTCAACACCACGCATAACTATCACGATACCATATGTTGACAGATCCTCCAGTTTGCCCATTTTCTCCATTTCCTCAGGCAGATAATCAGCATGTCTGATCTTGACATCCGCACCTGCTGCCGCCTGTATATCTGCAGTAATCTCATCATCAAAATCGCCGCACAGATTAAAGAGTGTATATCCGTCATCCGCCAGTGATTTCACATAATCCTTAGCTGATTCCACACCATCGACTCCTACGATTTTATTGTAGCTTTCAGCATTCTCGTAAACAGCTGAATATGTATCGGGAGTCTGTCCGGGCATATTGATGATATAAGCAAATTTTAACATTTCGTACCTCCTTGAAACACGTCTTTTCTTTTAACTTATAATAGCACTTTGGTTTTTACTGTGCAATATTTAACTGCCTCCCGCCGCAAAGTATACAGAATTCTTTAACTATTGCCGGTTAATGAGTTTTTTAGTATAATTTAAATGTAATATTTTTTCCCGAAAGGACCCGTGATTATATGGGAACGCTTGAAATCATCACAGCTTTAACAAAAACTTTTATTATAATATTACCTGGCTATGTTCTGAAAAAAATGGGTATACTTACCAGAGAATACACTCAAGGCATGTCATCACTGATCACCTGTATCACATATCCCTGCCTTGTAATAAGCGCAATGCAGATGGAGTTCTCAATGCGGGTGCTCAACAACTGTAAATATGTAGTACTGATATTCATGTGCGTTATCGTGATAGCAATGCTGCTTTCGAAGCTTATTGCCGGAATCTTGAAGCTTCCGGCATCCCGTTCCGGCATGCTGGCTTTCATGCTGGTATTCGGCAATACCGGATTTATCGGACTGCCTGTCCTCAACGGGCTTTTCGGTTCGGAGGCGGTATTCTACGGAGCTCTGTGCGATGCATCCTATGACCTGTTCATGTTCACAGTAGGCATCTCACTGATTCAGAGCTCTGCTGCCGGGGAATCGAAACGCAAGGTGTCCGAAACACTGAAGGGTCTTATAAACCCGTGCTTTTTCGGAGTTATCATCGGGCTTATTCTCTACATATCGGGAACAACCCTTCCTGATATTATCGGCGGACCGGTGAAATCCATCGGATCTGTCACCAGCCCGCTGGCTATGATAATAGTCGGCTCACATCTTGCGGACATCAGATTCAGAGAACTGTTCACCAATAAATACAGTTATCTGGTATGTCTGCTGAAACTTATTGTTGCACCGGCCATCGCCCTTGTCCTCGTCAGACTCATCATCGGGACAGGTTCGCTGCTGTCAACGGTCATCGTTATTCAGGCCGCCATGCCTGTAGCCATGTGCTCGGTGATCTTCTCGGAGCAGTACAAGGCAGATGTTTCCTTTGCTACAAAGGGTGTTCTTCTGACGACCCTCATGTGTATTTTCACGATACCGCTGTTTGCAATACTTTTACAGAATATATAACCAGGATGCTTACTTTGTAAAGGAGTTTAATATGGATTTTGACACTCTGCTGGAGCTTGCAGGATTATACTTCACAACTGCGGCACGATGGATCTTTATGATTCTGGCACTGTTCATACTGGCAAGACAGATACGCTCTCTCCTGCGGGCAAAGAACCCTTCGGAGATCTGGGCTTATCTGGGGTGCCCGGACGGAAGCAGTGTACCCCTCACCCATTGGGAAAACCTGATCGGCAGAGGCCGTGGCTGCGACATCATACTTAATCTGAACAGTGTTTCAAGAAGCCATGCCACACTGATGCGTGATTCTGAAGGTGTATGGAAGTACAACGATCTCAACTCCAAAAACGGTTCTGCCATCAACGGCGTCCGCGTCAAGGAGCCGACTGTCCTCAAAGCAGGCGACGTTCTGACCATCGGAGGTGCGGATTTCACTCTATATCCGATAAGCCTTGAAGAGAGGATGTCCAACATCGAGAAAAGAAAACGCAAGACTACACCGGTTTCACCGTGGCCGTCCCTTGTGGCTCTCACACTGTTTCAGCTTCTTACCGTTATCCAGTTCAGCATTTCTCTGGGAGATGATTTCCCTCCACAGCTGCCACTGGCTTTTGCTCTGATGTGTGCGCTCATGTGGGCTTATGTCATAGTGCTGAGGCTTTTCAGACGTGTGGGCTTCGAAATGGAAATGATAGCGTTCTTCCTTTCCACATTAAGTCTGTCGGTAACGACATCCGCATATCCAGGTTCAGCATTCAAACAGGTCATATGTGTGTTTCTGGGAGTCGTACTGTTCTTCGGGCTGTGCTGGTTCCTGAGAGATCTCAACAGAATCAAGAGAATAATGTACATACTGATGGGAATAAGCGTTTTCCTGCTTGTAATCAACCTGATTTTCGGTACAGCGAAATTCGGAGCTCAGAACTGGATATCCATCGGAGGCTTTTCGATCCAGCCTTCGGAGCTTGTGAAAATAGTATTCATCTTCGTGGGTGCCGCTACTCTGGATGATCTTCAGAAGAAAAAGAACCTGACGATATTCATGGGGTTCTCTGTTTTCTGTCTGGGTTGCCTGGCGCTTATGGGGGACTTCGGTACTGCCATGATCTTTTTCGTGACATTCCTCATCATATCATTCCTGCGAAGCGGCGATTTCTCCAAGCTTATTCTGATCGTCGGAGCTGCGGGTCTGATGGGAATGATGGTACTGCGATTCAAGCCTTATATAGCAACCCGTTTCGATACCTGGGGACATGTATGGGATGATCCCACCGGCGACGGTTTCCAGCAGGTACAGACCATGACTTCAACCGCCAGCGGCGGTCTTGTCGGTCTGGGAGCCGGAGAAGGCAATCTCAGTGATGTGGCTGCTGCCAGTACGGACCTGGTTTTCGGACTTCTGGCTGAGGAATGGGGTCTTATCATCGCAATTCTGGCCGTGCTGTGCATCATAACCTTAGGTGTTTTCGCTGTCCGCTCAATAATTGCAGGCAGATCAACATACTACAGCATCGCTGCCTGTGCCGCAACTTCACTGTTTATCTTCCAGACCATACTCAATGTATTCGGTTCAGTGGATCTGCTGCCTCTTACCGGCGTAACCTTCCCGTTTGTATCCTCGGGAGGTACCAGTATGATTGCCTCATGGGGCATGCTCGCTTTTCTCAAGGCGGCTGATACACGGCAGAATGCCAGCATAGCAATACGCCTGGACCGCAAAGGAGATTTCGATAACGAAATGGAAAGCGAGGGTCCAGATAACCCTGAAGAAATCATACGCGAAGTAAAGGGCGGCAAACCGAGACAGAACACTTTCAATCAGATGGACTACACTTATCACAACGATAAGCCTACGATAATGAAAACTCAGGTTTCATCAAAGAAACGGCAGATACAGTACAAGGATCTTTCGGATGATGATTTCTTCAGCAAGCTTGAACAATCAGCACCATCCAGAAACAGAAACAATGATGATATACTGGATACCCTCCGAAACGGCCCTACTGACAGACCGAAACCTCCGTCAGGAACGTCTGCTTCCAGATCTTCAGGAGCATCCTCCAGATCTCAGACCCAAAGGTCCGCAGCCAGGAGCAGCAGGCCCCGACAGCGAGAAGAGGATTACCAGCCGCTGACTTTAGATGATATTTTCGGAGGCGATAAGAAATGAAAAAAATAGAAAAACGTGCAATAATGTGTCTCCTGCTGGCCTGTGTTCTTTTCGTAGGTGTGGGAGTATTCACCTACCGCTATTTCGCACATGGGGATGAGTGGGCAATATACGAAGGCAACCGGGATCTTTACGCCGAAGGAGATCTGGCCAAAGGGGCCTTATTTGACAGGAACAATCAGCTTCTGATGAAAAACTCTTCAGAAGGTATGATATATAATGATAATTACTCGGTACGATGTTCTCTGATGCACATAACCGGCGACAGGGACAACAACATCACCACCGGTGCCAACAGAGCATTTATCGACGAGATGGTCGGCTATGATTTTATCAACGGCATATACACGCTGAATAATGAAGGCCGCGATATCACCCTGACTCTGGATGCCGATGTATGTGCAGCAGCCTATGATGCAATGGACGGCAGGAAAGGTACAGTAGGAGTTTATAATTACAAAACCGGAGAGATCATCTGTCTGGTCAGCTGCCCTTCATACGATCCGGCCGATCCTCCTGAAATAAACGAATACAACGAAGATCAGTATTCAGGTGTCTACATCAATCGTTTCACATCGGCCACTTTTGTTCCGGGCTCCATATTCAAGCTCGTTACTGCCGCAGCCTCTATTGAGACGCTGGATGATGCATACAGCTGGGAAGTAAACTGCACAGGCTCTGTGGATTACGGTCACGGGGATAAAGTCACCGACCTGGCTGTTCACGGTACAGTGGATCTGAAAAAGGCACTTGAAGTATCCTGCAACTGTTATTTCGGTCAGCTTGCCGAAAAGCTGGGACCTGGAGTTCTGGAAGACTACACTAAAAAAGCCGGCCTTACCAAAGCGGTTGACATCAATGGAATAGACACTGCCAAAGGCACATTTGATTTCCCGGACGAGGGTGTCAATCTGGCATGGACGGGAATAGGTCAGTACCATGACATGGTCAATCCGTGCTCAATGATGGTATTCATGGGGGCTATCGCCAATGACGGAACTGCAGTGATGCCATATATTATCGAACCGTCATCCCTCGTAACCGGTTACTTCAAAAAGATCCCGAAAGTAGGAACCAAAACAAAGGATATGATCGAATCGACCACCGCATCCTCTCTTCAGGAAATGATGGCCAACAATGTTGAGAACAATTACGGTTCCTACAACTTCCCCGGTCTTGACATATGTGCCAAGTCAGGTACTGCAGAGGTAGGCAACGGCAATCAGCCTAACGCATGGTTCACCGGTTTCCTCAACGATGATGAGAATCCGTATGCCTTCGTGGTCCTGGTTGAAAATGGCGGCTATGGCTCAGAAGCGGCCGGTGCTGTGGCAAACAAGGTCCTTCAGGAGGTTGTGGACTGAAACATCCGATAGCTGAAAACTCCTGCATCTGTGTATTTCACACAGATACAGGAGTTTTATATTGCTCATTGTTCTGTTATATCTCCCTGGGGAAATTAATATCTGAAATTCTTGTGGAGAGGATACTTATCTGTAAGCTCCTTCACAATTGCTCTGGCCTGCTGCATAGCCTCCGGACTTTCAGGATTATCTATAACCAGCGCTATAGCTTCAACAGTTTTCACCACGTCTTCTTCCTTAAAACCTCTGCTGGTCATTGCAGGTGTTCCCATTCTCAGACCGCTGGTTACAAACGGGCTTTCAGGGTCATCAGGGATAGCGTTCTTGTTTGTTGTTATATTGGCATCATCCAGCAGCTTTTCTGCAAGCTTGCCTGTGATTCCTTTGTTTACCAGTTTAACTAGAACCAGATGGTTATCTGTTCCTCCAGAAACCAGATCAAATCCCTTCTCATTGAGGGCACCTGCCAGAGCCTGGGCATTTTTGAGAGTCTGCTGCTGATAAGTTGTGAATTCCGGCTCCATAGCTTCTTTGAAGCATACCGCTTTTGCCGCAATTATATGCATCAGAGGACCACCCTGGGTTCCCGGGAATATAGCCTTATCTATAGCCTTGGCATACTTTTCTCTGCATAAAATCAGGCCGCCTCTCGGGCCTCTGAGAGTCTTATGAGTCGTGCTGGTAACGATGTCCGCATATTCCACCGGATTAGGATGAAGTCCTGCTGCCACGATACCTGCGATATGGGCCATATCCACCATCAGGATCGCACCCACCTCATCAGCTATCTCCCTGAATTTATCTGTATGTATAGTCCTCGGATAAGCTGATGCTCCCGCTACAATAAGCTTCGGCTTATGCTTGAGAGCCAGCTCTCTCACATTATCGAAGTCGATGGTTTCCGTTTCCGGATCAAGTCCGTATGAAACGAAATTATATGATTTGCCGGAGATGTTGACAGGGGATCCATGGGACAGATGTCCTCCGTTTGAAAGATCCATTCCCAGCACAGTGTCTCCATAGTTCAGAACTGCCTGATAGACAGCCGTATTGGCATTGGCTCCGCAATGAGGCTGCACGTTGGCATGCTCAGCGCCAAAGATCTTCTTGGCACGTTCAATAGCCAGAGTCTCAACTTCATCTACAAACTCACAGCCGCCATAGTATCTCTTTCCCGGATATCCTTCGGCATACTTGTTCGTCAGAGCACTTCCGGCTGCTTCCATTATTTCGTAATTCACGAAATTCTCTGAAGCGATCATTTCGATTTTGGATTCCTGTCTCCCTATCTCACGTCTGATTGCAGCAGTTATTTCAGGATCTGCTTTTTCGAGGTAATTGAAATACATTTATCGTCTCCTTTTTTTTAATTAATCTGTATATCAGCTTACGACCCGTTCGAGCCGTTTAAGCGCCAGTGCCATGGTCAGACCAGGTATAACCCGGTTACCTGTTATTTCCACTCCCAGCATCTCATTTATCTTCTTGAGTCTGTACTGTACGGTATTCGTATGTATCCCCATGAACTCTGCTGTCTTACCGCTGTTCATTCCGGCATCCAGCACGAAAGTCTCAAGAGTCTCCAGCAGCTGCCTTCCTTTGTTTTCTCCGGCAGCCTTAAAAGGCTCCAGAAGCTCGATATAGTTCTTCTTGACAAATCCGCCCTGTATCTGGATATTGATACAGTTGCTCACCAGAGTGAGCTCATACTTCGTAAACACGCGCTTGTACGGAAATACATTCTGTACAAAGGACCAGCTCTCGCTGATAAGCCTGTATGCATCTCCGGCACCTTCTATTCCGTTAAGACCGGTCACATGGAAAATGCGCGCTTTCTTATTGGCCTTAAGTTTATCAAAGAGCTGCATGCAGCTGTTCCTGTACTCTGGATTGCTGCCTTCATCTTCATATGTGAGAATCATTCCGTAGGTTTCATCGCCTTCGGTGATTTTCATTATATTAAGATCTTCGGTTTTTTCGAATTCTGCGAAAATCTGACTCTCGACATCCTGCCCGATACCTTTTGTAAAAAATACGCTGAGTATTTCATCTCCACTTATTCTGGCTTCATCCTTCAACGTATATGCCAGACTCTTGTTGCCTCTGATGAGAGCCTTGATGAATTCAGCTTTGGCATCGCGTTCAGGAGTATATTTCCACATTCCCATGGCCAGTTCTATGATTTCCGCAAGCTTGGTGATCTCACCTGCAGTGTACGAATCCTCGTTATCAACTATGAACATGTAATATTTATCATTGTTGATAGTCACCGGTCCCCAGTATGTCAGGACTCCGTTGACATCTATCATGGTATATACCTTGGAATCACCTTCGACATTGCGCTCTCTTCCAAGTCTTATGGCATCCGCAATAGTCGCCTTGTGTCTTGTCTCCACCGTCAGTATCGGATTGAAATCCTCACTGAGAATGATAAGCTGAAAATCATTGTTGATAGCAGCTTCTCTGACCGCCGACTGAAAATTGCTGTGTTTCTCGAAATTGAGCAGATGAAATACCGTATTGCTTATCAGGCTGTTCCTGAAGTTGTCGCCATACAGCACTCTGTCCATCACCTCTGTTATGGCCTGCGAATAGTCTGCCGACGGATCCATAATGATAAGCGGGAGCTGCACAGCTTCTGCAGTGCTGATCACCTTCCTGTCAAGAGTTCTGGACACTTTGCCGGCATAGTAGACCACCAGTGCTGCACACCCTTTGTCAGCTGCTTCTTTAACAATTGCACACTGCGCTTCAGTATCCTTCCTGCACCCGAGGAAGCCCGTCAGAAGGATTTCAGTACGTTCGCATTTTTTCAGCCTGAAATCATCTGTACTGCAGATATCAAGAACTGATATCGATTTCACTTCATTATCTGCATTAACTCTGCCGGCAGCAAACTCCGCATTTCTGAAAGCATTGAGCTCCAGGCAGTCAGCTACTGTAACCTTCATTATTCATTCCTCTTTTCTTCTCCATCATCGCAGCTGTCGTCATCTGCCGTTTCTTCTCCGGAGTCACCCTCTTCGGTTTCCTCATCGTCGTCGGCATTGAGATAATCTGTATCATAAACCGCCAGTTCTTCTTCTGAAGGCATGTCATCATCTTCTTCTCTGATCTGATCATCTTCTGTCTGATAAGGCTTCACGTCCTCCTCATCATCTTCTGAAAGCTTGCCGAGATCCAGAATCTCAGCTTTTTTGGTCAGGTCATTGTATGTCATCAGTTTAGGCTTGAATTTACTGTGTTTTCCCTGCTCCTCCAGAAGCTTCGCTGCCTCTTCAAGGCGTTTTTTCTCCAGATCTGCTTCACGCTTGCGTATCTTGGCAGATTCTGCAGCTTCAGCCTTATCCTTTTCTTTCTTGGCTTCCAGCTCGGCCTGCAGATCCTCTGCCAGCTGTGCCGGTGTCCTCTCTCCGTCAAACAGCTGCACGAACTGTGCATTATCAAGAGTTTCCACTTCGAGCAGACCCTCTGCAACATTGGTAAGCTGCTGCATATGCTCTGCGAGAATTTTCCTGGCAGCTTCGAAAGCCTCCTCCACGATGGCCTTGACTTCTTCATCGATCTCGGCCGCAGTTTCCTCTGAATAGTTCTTCTTTGACGAGAAATCATTGCCGAGGAATACTTCCTCCGATGCGCTGTAATTCACAGGACCCAGCTTATCGCTGAAACCGTACTTCGTAACCATTTCTCTGGCTATGTCGGTTGCACGCTGTATATCGTTGCTCGCGCCTGTGCTTATATCGTCAAGGGTCAGCATTTCAGCCACACGTCCTCCCAGCAGATGTATGATCTGCTCCCGCATGGTTTCCTTTGTTCCGTAATATTTATCTTCCTTAGGCAGAATCATGGTAAATCCGCCGGCTCTTCCTCTAGGTATTATAGTAATCTGATGAACAGGGTCGGTCTTAGGAAGAACATGTGCCACAACTGCATGTCCTGCTTCATGGTATGCAGTAAGCTTCCTCTCTTCTTCGCTGATGACTCTGCTCTTCTTCTCAGGACCTGCAATCACTTTGGTGATAGCTTCTTCAATTTCCTCCATCCTGATCTTCATGCCGTTTCTTCTTGCAGCCAGAAGAGCCGCTTCGTTAAGCATGTTCTCAATATCAGCAGGTGAAAATCCCGGTGTCCTTCTGGCAAGTACTTTAGGATCGACGCCTTCTGCCAGAGGCTTGTTTCTGGAATGCACCTTGAATATCTCTTCTCTTCCTGTGATATCAGGAATGCCTATAACTATCTGCCTGTCAAATCTGCCCGGTCTGAGGAGTGCAGGATCCAGAACGTCCGGTCTGTTTGTAGCTGCCAGAATGATTATACCTGCATTCTCAGCGAATCCATCCATTTCAACCAGCAGCTGATTGAGAGTCTGTTCTCTTTCGTCATGACCGCCGCCGATGCCGGCACCTCTCTTACGTCCTACTGCATCGATCTCATCGATAAAAACGATACAAGGAGCATTTTTCTTGGCCTGCTCAAACAGATCTCTGACTCTTGACGCACCGACACCTACGAACATTTCCACGAAGTCTGATCCGCTTATGGTGAAAAACGGCACGCCGGCTTCACCTGCTGTCGCACGCGAAATATAGGTTTTACCTGTTCCCGGAGGACCTACCAGCAGTATTCCCTTAGGAATTCTGGCACCGAGACTGTTGTATTTGGCAGGGTTTCTCAGGAAGTCAACTATTTCCTCCAGTTCTTCCTTCTCCTCCTTAAGTCCCGCAACATCCTTGAAGGTTATCTTCTTGCCTCCTCCGTCCTTCTGCAGCTTGGCTCTGCTCTTGCCGAAAGACATCGCCTTGCCTCCGCCGCCGCTCTGATTCATTATCATCATGAAGAAGAAAATCATTATGCCTATCATGATTATAGTAGGCAGCAGATTCAGTATAACTGAATTCTTCTTCGGCGGATCACTGTCCAGCTTCAGGGTTCCTTCATCCACCTGAGGCATGATATACATTTCATAAATATAGCTCATGTCCACTGCACTGTTGACATATGCATATACCTTCTCATCACTCTTGAGCCTGGCAGTGAGCTTGGTATCAGTCACGTTGATGCTCTCCACCTCATGCTGTTTAAGGTAACTTACAAGAGTTGAAGTTTTAATCTCCTTCTCGGCTTCGCCCGAATCACTGTTGTAAAACCACACCATACCCAGGACGAGTGCAAATATTATGACATATATGCTGATATTTCTTGCTTTCTTCAAGTTCTCTTTCCTCCTGATCTGTCAATATATTTATGTCAGATTCCCAATCGACGGTATTCTTTGTTGATTGAAACAAATTAATACATAATTTTAGCATGCAAACTAATAAAATTCAATAGTTGCCCGATTTTTTTGGGCTACTTCACAGAAACTTCACCAATTGAAAAAATCACTTTCCCTTTTGCCACCGTAAGTCTGTACCCTCTGGGAAACTGGACTGTTTTAGGTCCCTGCTTCCTGCCTATGATATGGTCAGCAGCTTTGATACGTTCCTCCGATATATCCTTATCCAGGCCTATTTCTCCGAAAGCTTTGAGAATCAGGCGATGTTTCACCGCCGGGTGAATGCTGTTCAGTTTCTCTCTGTCCATAATCACCGCTTCCGGCATTCCGGTTTCCGGCTCCGATATGTTCACGCCGGAGGAAATGCCGTCGTTTGATATCGTATATTGTCGATTGGCAAGAGTCTTGTACTCCCGCTCCACCTGCTGCCAGATATAATCCTTATCTGCCGCTGCTATCCTGCCGAGTCTGACCAGGCTCTCCTTCATATTCTCATTATATTTTTTCTCAAGATGCGGCAGCAGCTCCAGTCTGATTCTGTTTCTGGCATATATCTCTTCATTGTTCGTATGATCTATGACAGGATTCAGACTGTTGCTGCTGCAGTATTCCTCTATTTCATCTCTACAGACATCCAGCAGCGGCCGTATCACACTGAAACCACGTTCCTGACGTTCATAGGCGATACCTGCAAGTCCGTCGGTACCTGTCCCCCTCAGGAGTCTGAAAAGAATAGTCTCCGCCTGATCGTTGGCATTCTGCGCCACAGCGATTTTCACCTGCGCCTCCGGGCTTTCCTTCACTATTTCCTCGGCTACCTGGTAAAACGCATCATATCTGGCTTTGCGTCCGGCTTCCTCGCTTGTCATGCCGAGCTGCTCTGCCAGGCGACCACAGTCCACCACAAATGTCCGGCAAGGTATCCCTTTCTGTGCACAGAACTGTTCAACAAACTGCTGATCCCGCTCTGCCGCACCCGGTCTGAATTTGTGGTTCACATGAACCGGATGCAGTGTCAGGTTATATTCTTCCCTGAAACGCAGCAGTATATGAAAAAGGCACATCGAATCGGGACCTCCTGACAGTCCTATCACGATGTGCTGATTATCCTGTATTAAATTATGTTCTTCTATCGTTTTCCTGACTTTTTCTGCCGGCATTGCTGATTCTCCATCTTCTCCTGTAAATATGACATGCACAAACTTCGTTTTGCTTTTATTATACCATATTACATGATTTCAGGCTACACTGCAGATGCTTCATACAGCTGTATTTCATACAATTCTGGCTGACATCACCGTCATGTCATCCCGTTCTCTGCCTATATAGCTGTCTGCAGCCTGATCAAGAATGAGATCACACATTAACTGCGGATCTGACGAACGGATACCGGCAGCAGTATCTCTGATACGGGTCATAATGCCTTTACCGTCACCGCCATCTGTGATGCCGTCCGACATCATTATTATCCAGTCGCCCCGTCTGACGGTCATATCCACATACCTGATTTTAAGACCATTGACTATGCCCAGAGGAACTGCCGACAGTCTTACTTCTTCAACGGCATCCTTATGTCTGACCAGCGTCGGGGCTGCGCCTATCTTGTAAAACCGGGCATGTCCCGTTCGTTTATCGACGATAATAAGATCCACCGTGGCGAAGGAATCCTCATCATCCTTTATCATCATTATTGTATTCACCATTTTGAGGGTCAGCTCTGTACTCACGCCGCATCTGAGGAGAGCCATGATTGTCTTTACCACCATAAGGCTTTCGGCAGCGGCTTTTTTGCCTTTGCCCATGCCGTCGCTCAGTACCATTGCTACACGGTCATCGCCGATCTCGTTCCACCCGCAGCAGTCTCCGTTTATCGATCCTGCTGCCGCGCACTGGGATACGGCTATCTCCACATCGAATTTCTCCGACGTATGTCTGACCTTCCCTCTGTGACTCCGCCTTACTGCTTCCATGATCTGCGCTGTTATGTCAAACTGTCCCGCCAGCACCGAGCGTTTATCAAGATATGTCGAATAAAGCTGAGATAAATCGTTCATTTCCGATTCGCGCTCCTGCAGCAGCATGCACAGCTTTGAATCCCGGCTGTCCTCCTTATGTTCTCTGTTGCCCGCAAACAGTTCCATAACTTTTCTCATGCCTTTACCGAATTTCCAGTTTATCGCCAGAAATCCTGCTGTTCCCAGAAAGAGACAGTAATTGTCAATGCCAAGAACCACACCGCTTTCAACACTGCGGAGAGCTGCACATGTCATGACAAAAACTATCCCTGTAAGCAGCATACCGTGCCTTTTACATAAGGATGCTGCGCAGAGTCCTATGACGATGGTCATCAGAAATCCCCACTGGGGCTGTCCTGCCAGAGCTGCTGTAATGCCTGCTGCGACAGCTGTGTAAAGGGCCTGTCCGGCCGGCTGATATGCTGCTGCCCACAGGCTTACGAATACTGCTGCCGGCCACAGGAGAAATGACAGTCCTGCTCCGCAGACGATCAGGAGGCATACGGCTGCAAAAGCGGCTGTCGGTATCTCCGGGGCTGATGTGTCGTGTTTTTCTGTCAGGCTGTGACAGAATCCGTCTGTGAGAAACACCATCGCGAACACAAGAAATCCTTCGAACACTAAAGTCTGCACGTCGGTTTTGTATATTGTCAGCGTTGCCATTCTGTATATGCATGTGCATATTATGTTTATGGCAGCGGCTGTCAGCGCTATGTGCCATATTCTGAAGCCTATACGGTGAGCTGCTGCGAAAAACAGTCCGCATATACTCATCGATATGAGATCACACCATATGTCATATCCTCTTGTATAATATGGCAGTATTCCTGCCGCTATCGGTATCATGAGGTAAAGATTCTGCGGCTTTCGTGATACCATGTATGCTGTTACTGCCGTTGCTGCCGGGAAAAACTCCCCTGTCAGCGGTGTCCTGCATATCAGACCTGCGAAAACAATCAGCATTGCGGTCTGTATGACTTTTCGTCCTGTCAGTGCATGCGAGCTTGTCCTTGAAGTATTTTCCATTTTATTATCTCCAATCCCAATACACTGTCATTATACTGTACCGCCATGGCACAATTTGTCATAATTACTGCACAGACAAAATAAATACTACTTTATTCCGAAAAATCTCATGGCATTTGCTTTCGTTATGGATGCTGTCTCTTCGAAGGTCAGTCCTTTGATCTCTGCCACCTTGCGTGCGGTATGCTCCACATAAGGGGACATGTTCTTCCTGCCGCGGAAAGGTTCCGGTGTCAGGTAAGGTGAATCTGTCTCCACCAGCAGGAAGTCGGCAGGGATCTCCTGGACTACGGCAATTGTTTTTTTATTATTCTTATAGGTAACAGGACCTGCTATAGAAAGGGTCGCTCCCAGCTTCACATACTGTCTGCCCAGCTCCGCGCTGCCGGAAAAGCAGTGGAGCAGCACGCGGGCATCCGCTGTGGCTGTGTCACCTTTCACGTAGCCTGTTGTGTCGGGACGCTCCGGGAACCAGCTTTTTCGCTCATCCGAAAAAGCGCCTTCTTCTTTAAGGATGTCCATTACCTCCTGATCTGCTTCACGGGAATGAATCACTATCGGCATTCTGAGTTCATTGGCAAGTCTGATCTGCTTCCTGAACCATTCTCTTTGTTCATCACGAGGGGAATAGTCATAATGGAAGTCCAAACCGATTTCGCCAATAGCCATAACCTTGTTCTTTTTCGCCAGTCCCTTTATCATTGTCAGCTGCATGTCATCCATTCCCTCTGTATCGTGGGGATGTACGCCTACAGCGGCATAGCACCAAGGATATCTCGCTGCATGATCGACAGCCAGTTTTGAGCTCGTCAGATCAAAGCCTATATCCATCACGTAATCAAGCTGTGAGTTTTCTATAGCTCTTACTGTTTCTTCTCTTTCTTCATCTGTCATACCTTCATTATTCAGGTGTGCGTGTGAATCAAATAACATTTTTCCTCCTTATCGGTTTGAATCGGGTCTATCATGGGGTTTTGTTCAGCTGGTCTGAGTCAGGTCTATATGGGGTTAGGTTCAGGTATTATCAATAATGCCTGATATCCCTAAGGAAAAACGTGTATAATCAGAAAAGATGCCTGTTTTTGAAGCTTACACAGGAACTTCGAATTATACACGTTTATAGTACTTATCCTTTTATAACAGCTGTGCCTGGCTCAGTCGAAGCCGGAGCAACTGCCCGCATCAAATTCCTGAAGCAGCCGCCTGCAGGGCAGATTTCTGAATCCGGAACTGCGAACCGCTGCCTATTCTACCGGATTTCCGTCTTCTGCGGTTGTCGACATGAATTCCAGCGTTCTCTTTCCGTCAACTTCATTATCGGCAAACATGATCATGCCCTTGGATTCAAGACCTCTCAGCTTTCTAGGCTTCAGGTTGGCAACCACCAGAACCTTCTGTCCCACACAGTCTTCAGGCTTGAAATATTCAGCGACACCTGAGATGATCTGGCGCTTTTCGGTGCCCATCTTCACCTGGAAAACCAGCAGCTTGTCAGCTTTAGGATGTTTCTCTGCTGATATGATGGTTCCTACTCTGAAATCGATCTTGTCAAAATCATCGTATTCGATTTCAGGCTTCAGCTCCAGCGGAATATTCTCTTCTTCCTTGCCGGCGCCCTGCAGTTCTTCCAGCTCCTTGAGCTCCTTTTCTATATCGAGTCTCGGGAAGATAGCATCACCCTTCTTCACCTGCTCACCCTGCATCATTTCAAATTCAAACGCATCTTCCCATGCAACATCCGCATACCACAGACCCAGCTGTTTTCTGATCTTATCGGATGTGGTGTGCATGAACGGATGAATCAGCACTGATATGATTCTCAGGGTTTCAGCCAGATTGTGGAGCACGTTGTCCAGTCTAGGCTTCTTATCCTCATCCTTGGCGAGAACCCACGGCATAGTTTCATCGATGTATTTGTTGGCTCTTCTTACAACAATCCAGATTTCCTCCAGTGCCATGTTGAACCTGAATTCGTCCATGTTGGCTTCAACTTTGTCTGCAGCACCTATGGCGATGCTTCTGAGCTCATCGTCTACAGGCTCCTTCGCATCCGTAAGATCCGGCACGAAACCGCCGTTGTATTTTTCTATCATCGAAACTGTTCTTGATACCAGGTTGCCCAGGTCGTTTGCCAGGTCATAGTTCATTCTCTTGAGCATTACTTCATTTGTAAATACTCCGTCCTGTCCGAAGGTATATTCTCTCAGCAGGAAATATTTGAGGGCATCGATGCCGTATCTGTCAATAAGTGTAACCGGGTCTACCACGTTGCCT
>JBJESR010000092.1:0-3597 GCA_051882895.1 Lentihominibacter sp. | reverse complement strand
TTTTTCTTCGCCAAGACTCTTGTAAACTTGTGCAAATGGTCTTCTTGCATGTGCCTTATTCGAGTTCTTAGATAAGGCACACCTCAGACGAAAGTTTGTGGAAGCAATACCGCCAGGCAAAGAGGTGGAACTTAAAAGTTCAGCCGCAGTTACCGGCAGAGGTTACTGTGATGAGCTTTTCGCAATTGAAAAAGAGCTTAAGGACCTTAGTCCTGAAGATAGATACACCCAGCGTCTTGACCGTGAAAAACCGGTTCTTGAGGCCTTTTGGGCGTGGCTCGATACAGTGAATCCAATTCGCGGTTCCAAACTTGCAAAAGCTGTTCGCTATGCTCAGAATCAGAAGCCATATATGGAGAACTATCTTCTTGATGGAAGATGCTCATTGTCAAACAACGCTGCCGAAAATGCCATAAGACCTTTCGTAACAGGCAGGAAGAACTGGCTGTTTTCAGACACACCTAAGGGTGCTGATGCATCAGCTGCAGTTTACAGTCTGGTTGAAACGGCCAAGGCAAAAGGACTTGATGTATTTCTTTACCTGCAGGAGCTTCTTGCGAACATGACCGACTGGGATCACACTGATGAATATCTGGAGGACCTCATGCCGTGGTCAGATTTCACACGTTCACAGTGCTGCAGATAGCGATTTCATTTAATTGTATTGGTTCAGGGCGGTGTTCTTCAAGGCACCGTCTTTTTAAGCGCTTACCCTTCTCCGGATAGGAAGAGCTACATTCTGCAGAATATCGCTGCCCGCATTAAGGACTTCGGCAAACTCCACGATATCTCTGTTGACATACCAGTAATCCTGGCGCCGCTGGTGCTGGTTGCGGTAACATGTGAGACAAGAATAATTTCAACTATTGTAATCTCCGGAGAAGTTAATGTGGTGAGAATAATTGTTCTCTATCTTGGAATTTACCTTGTGACTGAAGCAACGGCAGGTATATGCTATATTGCCGGAGCTGTGAAGTTCTGCAGAAGAGATCTGCCATTGTAAAAAGTAATGCCTGGTGCAATTTTCAGAATATTCTTGACGTTAGAGCGGTCTCCATTCTATAATGTGAACGGATATAAGTATATATCCAAATCTATGAACTTTGCAGAAAGAGAGGAGGTCGTGTATGTATAAGAAATTTTTAGTGGTTGCGTTCGCTTTAATGCTGGTATTGGGGATGACTGCATGCAATAGTGGCAATGACAGCGAGGCAGTAAACAACTTCGATGCAGAAATAGATGTGGAATACGCAAAAGACGTAGTGCAAACGATCAGCAGCTTCGGCGATGATCCTGTAATGGGAATGCGTTCTGCCGGATCGCCTGCAGAGAAACAAACAATCGATTATTTAAAGGAACAGATGGAAGAGATTGGACTGCGCAATGTGACTGTAGACGAGACAACAGTTGATGGCTGGACATTCAACGGTGCCAATGTTACTTTTACCAATGTTGATGGTGAAGAGCAGAAAATCGATCTGGGCGGATATCAGACGACTTTGGTTGCTGAAAATGAACAGGTCGAGCTGGTATATTTGAACGAAGGAACTGCTGCTGACTACGAAAATATCGATGTTACAGGCAAGCTGGTGTTGATCGATATTGACCAGAACGAAAACTGGTGGATCAGCTACCCTGCATATCAGGCAAAAGTAAAAGGTGCAAAAGGAGTAATTGCACATTCGGTATTTGTAGGTGAAGGTGAGGACAGAGTCGGCGTTCAGGATATATGCGGACCTGCTGATGCACCTGCCCTGGCAATAAGTAATAAGGATAAAAAAGCACTGGTTGCCGCGATCAAGGCGAATGGCGGTGAGCCTATCACAGTAACACTTAATTGCGATTCAAAGGTGACACAGGATGCAACTTCCCATAATGTATGGGGTGAAATCCCGGGAAAAACAGATGAAACGATTTTCGTATTTGCACATGTTGACGGGTATTTCCATTCCCAGTATGATGACGCACAGGGAGTATCGGTGTCACTGGCAATTGCGAAAGCTCTGATCGACAGCGGATATGAACCGGATAAGACAATTCGTTTCTGCTTCCACGGAAGTGAAGAATGGGGAGTTTCCGGCAGCGAATATGACTGGTCCGCAGGTGCTTATGAAGAAATTACAGCACTGCATCCTGAGTGGATAGAAGGCGGATTCGCAATCGTTAACAATGACGGTGGTTACAGTGTTGAAGGCGAAACTTATACCGGTGTAAACAGTGCTGTGGAACTTAAAGATTTCGTTAAGGAAAGTGTTGGCGAAAATGCTGATACTACAAAATATGAATGGTCATTCAATAACCCTAGCACTGGAACGGAAGACTTCTTCTGGCAGCTTCAAGGCATACCTGCAATTGTAGCCGGTGAAGGTGAGGAATCAGTTTATTTTGATAATTGTTATCATTCCACTTATGACAGCTGGGATGCTGTACCTGTAGATGAAGAAGGTTATAGGGAACTTATCTATACATATGGAAAGCTGACAATTGATCTGGATGAACTGGATGTCAGACCAATGGATTTTACTGCCAGAATTCAGGAGTTTGAAGAATCTCTAAATGATGCTTCTGCTTTCGAGGGGATGTTTGAGGATGCGTATACAGCAGCTGCAGCTTTAGAAGAAAAAATGGCTGATGTTGAGGCAGGCGATGATAAAGATGCTGCTGTTGAACTCAACAAACAGACTCGGGAAATTTACAAGACATTACAGGACTATTGGGTAGGCCTTGATTTCATTAATGTTGATGCGGTTATCAGACATGAACTGTATCAGAACAATATTGAAAATCTGGATGAAGCGATCGCTGCTCTGGAAAAAGGCGATGTTGCAGAGGCTTACGATGAATATCTGTGGGCAATAGACTGGGCATGGTATGATATGTATTTTGATAAAGAAACTACCAGCTACATGAAGAATCAGTTGTTCGAAAATCGTGAAGGTACATGGGGAGATGGTCTTATCGAGTTTCCGCATGCCGACACATGGAATGTAGTTCAAAGCCTCGGTGAGAAATATGAAGCTGAAAACCCTGATGTAACATCTGAAATTGCAGCTTTGAAGGAAATAAGAGGCCAGCAGCAGGATTATCTCGATAAAGTATACGCTGCTGAAAAAGAAGGTCTTGAAAAAGCTATAGACCTGATGAACAAGTATGCAAAATAGATAATTTTAGCTGTAGACTTCTTCTGATTCTTAAACTATTGGATCGGATGGCGGTTATTAACTTGCTGTCCGATCTTTTAATTTAATAGGAAATATCAACAAAGTCCATTTCCCCGAATCATAGGAGGTCAGTGATATTTCGGATGAGACAGCTGCATCAGTTTCTGGCTCCGGAGGAGGTTCGTCGCTGTGCTTGTCACGTTCCTGAGAGCTGCAGAACCTGATATCCTCTATCTCTCTATCTGGAAAAATCCTCTGGAGAAGCTGTTTGCATAACTTGGGATCCTTAATTACTTCTGCGAATACATAGTCATTGGTGAATTTGAATTCATGATTTCCAGAATAGCAGCATTATGGCAGTTTTGCTTGCCATTCGGTTTTATGTCCGAAAACTGCCAGACTGTGACTATGGTTTATGATATACTTGTACTATGGA
>JBJESR010000091.1:3547-17930 GCA_051882895.1 Lentihominibacter sp. | reverse complement strand
ATGAGAAGCATGAAGGCAGCAGAATGAACAGAATCATGCTCTGGGCATGGGTATGTGGTGTTTTGCGTTCTGTAACCGGAGTCATATCAGCTGTATTCCTGCTGGATGAATTCTATGCACTGAAATATCAGTCGGCTGTTACAGTATATCTGGCAGCAGAGTATATAATCGTTGTGGTTTCAACTGTAGTAATCGCGAAGTATTCAATAGACAGTCTTAAAGCGACCCTTACCAGAGACAGCAAGTTATATATAGGAATCGTATCAACTCTGTTGGTTTTCTGGGAACTTCAGCAGAATATTGTGGATACAGGTCTGTACATCGGCAAGTACATATCCGCATGGAGCATAGGAATTGTGGATTCAACAGCTCCGATTGTATTCATTATCGGCGTGGTTTCGTTTGTGTATATATTCAGGGAGGATTTCAGCCCTCTGTACTATTCAGTCAGGTCAGAAAATAATAATGATCAGGAAGCAGATCTTCTGGAGCTTGCAGCAATACAGCATAAGCTTACTGACAGGGAGCTTGATGTGATGAGGCTTGTGTATGAAGGAAAGAACAACCCTGAGATCGCGGAGGCTCTGTTCATATCAAGAAATACGGTCAAGAAACATCTGCAGAATATATATGAGAAAACCGGAGTAAACAGCAGAATGGAGCTTGTCTATGTAATAAACATGTCTTCAGGTGAAAAAGGCAGCTGATGTACAGTTTCAGGAAATTAGAACTTGTTTGAGGAAATGTTATGAGCTTTGAGTTTATAGTTATTGTGTATTTAGCGGTTATTAACCTTACTGCATTTGTGATGTATGGAAGTGATAAGAAAAGAGCTGCAGCCGGCAGATGGAGAATATCAGAGGCGACATTGCTGGGCATTGCTCTTATCGGCGGAAGCGTTGGAGCACTGGCAGGAATGAAATGTTTCAGACATAAAACCCGGCACTGGAAGTTCCGAATTCTGGTGCCGTTGTTCCTGCTGCTTCATGCAGCTGTCGTTTTGATGCTGATAAACAGTAATCTCTTGTGAATGATCGAGAGTGTGCATGTTCTTGTTTTTTTTTTGTTTGCAAAAAAACAAGCATATACATTATCTTAAATTGACTTCCGTACAACATGTGCTATAATAATAAATACATATGCACAACATATAGTTGATTGCGGAGCAACTCTTATCAAACGAAGCAATAGATAATAATGATAAATCAAGCAGTTTATACAGAATGAACCGGAAGGACAGGAACTATGAAAATAATAAAAAGAGACGGCTCGGAAGCCATTTTCGATATCACTAAAATAATTGTGGCAATAACCAAGGCCAATGAGACTGTCGGTGAAAGAGAAAGAATGACACCGGTGCAGATCCAGAGAATCGCAGAGAGTGTGGTACTGTCCTGCGAACAGCTGGGACGATCACCTGTTGTGGAGGAAGTTCAGGATATGGTGGAGCACCAGATAATGGCACATGGAGCATTCGAGGTGGCAAAATCATATATCACATACAGATACACCAGATCTCTGGTAAGACAGTCCAATACCACAGATGACAAGATTCTGAGCCTGATTGAGTGCAACAATGAAGAGGCCAAACAGGAAAACTCCAACAAGAACCCTGTTATCAACTCCACTCAGAGAGATTATATGGCAGGGGAAGTATCAAAGGATCTTACCAACAGACTGCTGCTTCCGGAGGAAATCGTAGAAGCCCATAATGAAGGAATAATACATTTTCATGACGCCGACTATTTCGCACAGCACATGCACAACTGTGATCTGGTGAATCTTGAGGATATGCTGCAGAACGGTACTGTAATAACAGGAACACTTATCGAGAGACCTCACAGCTTCTCAACGGCATGCAATATAGCAACACAGATTATAGCTCAGGTGGCATCGAACCAGTACGGCGGTCAGTCTATTTCTCTGGCACATCTGGCACCGTTCGTACAAGTCAGCAGAGAAAAAATCAGAAAGAACGTAGCTGACGAATGCAGACAGACAGGTATCATAATTTCAGACGCAGACCGTGATAAACTGGTTGAAATGAGGCTTAGAGAAGAAATCAAGAAGGGAGTTCAGACTATACAGTATCAGGTGGTGACACTTCTGACCACCAACGGACAGGCACCGTTTGTAACAGTATTCATGTATCTGAACGAAGCTAAGAATCCACAGGAAAAGGATGATCTGGCACTTATCATTGAAGAAGTTCTCACACAGAGATATCAGGGTGTCAAGAACGAGAAGGGCATCTGGGTGACACCGGCATTCCCGAAGCTTATTTATGTGCTTGAAGAAGATAATATCCATGTTGATTCAAAGTATTACTATCTCACGGAAATGGCCGCCAGATGCACAGCCAAGAGACTTGTGCCTGATTACATTTCAGAGAAAAAGATGAAAGAACTCAAAGAAGGCAACTGCTTCCCTGTGATGGGCTGCAGAAGTGCACTTTCACCATGGAAAGACGAGGACGGCAACTATAAATTCTACGGCAGATTCAATCAGGGCGTTGTGACATTGAATCTGGTTGATATTGCCCTTTCATCAGGCGGCAATATTGAGAAGTTCTGGAAGATATTCGACGAGAGGCTTGAGCTCTGCTACAAGGCACTGATGTGCAGACATGAGCGCCTGAAAGGAACGCTGTCGGATGCGGCACCGATTCTCTGGCAGTACGGCGCATGTGCCAGACTGAAGAAGGGAGAACCTATCGACAAGCTTCTTTACGGCGGATACTCCACGATATCACTGGGGTATGCAGGGCTCTGCGAATGCGTGAGATATATGACAGGAAAGTCACATACCGATCCATCGGCAACACCGTTCGCTATTGAAATCATGGAATACATGAACAGAGCCTGCGAGAAGTGGAAAGCGGAAACAACGATTGCCTTCGGAATATACGGAACACCGCTTGAATCCACCACGTATAAATTCGCCAAATGTCTGCAGCGCAGGTTCGGCGTAATTGAGGGTGTCACGGATAAAGGTTATATTACAAACAGCTATCATGTACATGTGACAGAGGACATCAATGCCTTTGAGAAACTGAAGTTTGAGGCGCAGTTCCAGGCACTTTCCACAGGCGGAGCAATAAGCTATGTGGAGGTTCCGGACATGCAGAACAACATCAAGGCCGTGCTTGAGATCATAAAGTACATTTACGATAATATCATGTATGCCGAGCTCAATACCAAGAGCGATTATTGTCAGGTATGCGGCTGGGATGGAGAAATCGAGATAAAGGAAGAGGACGGCAAGCTGGTGTGGACCTGCCCTAACTGCGGCAACCAGGATCAGGACAAAATGAACGTGGCCAGACGTACCTGCGGATACATCGGTACGGAATTCTGGAATCAGGGAAGGACTCAGGAAATCAAGGAAAGAGTACTCCATCTGTAGGAGATGAGTTTATGCATTATGGAGAAATCAGAAACTGTGATATAGCAAACGGAAATGGTGTCCGGGTTACACTTTTCGTTTCAGGATGCAGGAATAACTGTCACAACTGTTTCCAGCCCGAAACGTGGGATTTTGATTACGGAGAAGAATTTACCATGGAAAGGGAACGTGAACTCCTTGATATGCTTGAACCGTCATATATAGATGGACTCACGTTGCTTGGCGGGGAACCCTTCGAACCGGAGAATCAGCGTGAACTTCTGCCACTGCTGCAGAACCTGAGGAAAAGATATAACAATAAAACCATATGGGCCTACACAGGATTTACATTTGAAGAATTACATGATGAGAACTGCCGGGGATGCTGTGAAGTGACGGAGCAGCTGCTGAAGCTTATCGATGTGCTGGTTGATGGCAGGTATATCGAAGAAAAAAAGGATATATCGCTGCGTTTCAGAGGATCATCCAATCAGAGGATTATAGATATGAACAGGACTCTTGAAGCGGGGAAAATCATTCTTTGGAGTGAGAAGTGAGGAGTGCCTTTACATGGCCAATCTTGAGTGATATAATCTAATTAACAATTGTTTTAATGAATATGATTAATGAAAGGAAGGATGTCATTATGGAACAGAAATTTTTTATTTGCGAGCACTGCGGTAATATTATCGCGAAGGTTAAGGACAAGGGTGTTCCTGTAATGTGCTGCGGTCAGAAGATGACAGAGCTTGTACCGGGTTCAGTGGATGCTGCTACAGAAAAGCATGTACCTGAATACACAGTAGAGGGCAATAAAGTGTTTGTCAAGGTAGGCTCAGTTGAACATCCTATGACAGAAGAACATCTTATCGAGTGGGTATCAATTCAGACAAAGCAGGGAAATCAGAGAAAGCCTCTGGCAGCAGGAGCAGCTCCTGAAGTATGTTTCTCACTTTGTGACGGAGATGAAGTGGAAGCAGTATACGCATACTGCAATCTGCATGGACTCTGGAAGAAATAATTACTTAAGAATACAGATGAAAACAGATTTAAAACGGGACAGCCAGACTGCCCCGTTTTTTTCGTCTGTGAAAAGGATGACATTTGTGATGTACCGTAAAACAGCAGCCTGCCTTGACACTCGACAAAAGCGGGAATATAATTATACTGTCGCAGTTAAGTTTACATTTTAAAAAAGAGAGAAGTTTTATGGGCAATTTAAAAGAAAGAGATTATATGTTCGATACTTTCAGAGGGCTTCTTATTCTGTGCATTCCTATGTCGCATTTCACGAAGGTGTGCGGGAACATGTACGGGGAGCTCTTTTTAAACAGCGGATTTCCTAAGGAGTCGCTGTGCGGTTTCGTATACATAACAATAAACGTTTTTGTAATGCAGGCATTCATGTTCCTGTCAGGGTACTTTTCCAAAAAACCAGACAGAGCTCAGGAGACAGCATTTTCCACGTTTATGTGGCCGTATCTCGTATTTACAGTAATCTATTATTTCATCAGAATATTTTTCTTCGGTGATGCGAATCTGTCTTTCCTGTCACCGCCGTTTGCACTGTGGTTCCTGTTTGTTCTGTTCTTCTTCAGATTTTTCCTGAAGTATATGAGCAGATACAAATGGCTGCTTCCTGTCAGCATAGTGATGTATTTCATGGCAGGGCAGATCGAAGAATTCGGTTCATACCTGGCACTTGGACGAGCCGCATCGTATTTCCCGTTTTTCCTTATAGGCTACTATTGTTCAAAAGAAAGACTGGCAAAGGTTCAGCAGCTCAGGAAAAAGCCGGCTGTGCTTGTTCTTCTGGCAGCAGCTCTGGTGGCTATGACCTTCGTGATGATGTACCATGGACCGGCGGCTTCGTGGTTCCTGCTCAAGGAATCTGTACACAGCTTTAATCTGCTCTGGTGGCAGGACGCTTTGAGCAGGCTGATAGTTTTCATGCTGGCCTGCGGATGGATAACCCTCATGGTGAATATAATCCCATCAAAAAAGAATTTTCTGTCATACGTGGGAGTCAACACGATGCCGGTGTACGTTTTCCATCTGACTCTGAGATATGTTATTGAATTCTACGGACTGTATGTGGGATTTATTGCATGTCTTACAGTAGCGTGGTTTGCGATACTGTCTCTGATATATAAAAAGCACGGCAATGCAGTTATATACGGTGTTACAATAGTGATTTCTGCAGTGGCATTTATCTGGCTGTATTCTTCAGGCTGTCTGCAGCCGATTTACGGGCTTTGTCCTGAAAACAAGCTGGCATTCTACCTGCTGCTTTACGGTGGTGCACTCACAGCGGGTCTGTCCTTCGTTGCTCCATTCTGGATCAAGCTTTATGATCTGCTGGTTGATGGTCCGATTAGAGGCTCCTCTATGACGAGATGGCTTCAGAAAACATGGAAAACTGACCAAAGTAGTGACAGTAAACAGGCAAACTAGTTATCGTATCGACTTGACATACAGCAAACTAAGCACTAGAATTATATTGTAGTTAAATGCAGATAAGAAAAGAGGGATACAATGAGCAGAGCTACAAAAATGGCTATTATCAAGAGAGTGCTTAAGTTCAGAAGAAGCTTCAACGACTGTGCAGAAATAATCGATGATATTGTCTACAGCGGAAGTCTCAAATAGCCGGATATTTAATGAAATACAAACATAGACAGTTTTTTTCGACAGGCGTGAGTCTGTCTTTTTTTTCTTTTTATGTAAAATGTGGTATTATATTAAACATGAAATGTATAAGAGAATTATAGGAGGATATGATGGGTAAATCATTTGTCAGTTTTGAGGGTCAGGTGTGTCTTGTTACCGGAGCGGGAAGTGATACCGGTATAGGGTTCAATACAGCAAGAATACTGGGAGAACTGGGAGGCAGAATTGCAGTTGTATCAACTACAGACAGAATTTATGATCGTGCTGAGGAGTTAAAAAAGCTGGGCATTGATGCCAGAGGTTACATTGCCGATCTTATGGACAGAGAGCAGGTCAGGAAGCTTATCAGAACAATAATCAGCGATTTCGGGCAGATAGATGTTCTGATAAACAACGCCGGGATGACACAGGTCGGCGATGAAGAAGACTTCGCATATTTTGCCGACGTCACTTACGAAAGCTGGGATCTTTCCATAAACAGAAATCTCAATATCACATTCAACGTTACCAAAGAGGCACTGCCAAACATGATAGAGAATAATTACGGCAGGATAGTCAATGTTTCTTCTGTAACAGGTCCTGTTGTCAGCAATCCGGGGGAAGCGGCATACAGCGCTGCCAAAGCGGCAGTTGTGGGCATGAGCCGTTCACTGGCAATAGAAGTAGGCAAATACAATATTACTGTCAATAATGTGCTTCCGGGATGGATCGGCACAGCGTCTCAGACGGAAAGCGAGGCTCAGGGCGGGCTGAATACTCCGATGAAGAGAAGTGCTGATGGGAAAGAAGTGGCAAATGCCATAGTATTTCTGGCATCAAGAGAAGCATCATACATTACAGGTGAGGCTCTGGTGGTTGATGGAGGAAATACGATACAGGAGTACAAGGGAGATTCAAAATATTACTATTAAAGGCAGACGGTCATGAGAAACGAGAGGGAACTTGTTGAGGGAAAGATTCTTCCCGCACTTGTGAAATTCGCTATACCTTTCCTTGCTGCCAGTATGCTGCAGGCGCTTTATGGTGCGGTGGACCTGCTGGTCATCGGCAGGTTTACAGATTCGGCATGTGTGTCGGCGACAGCTATCGGAGGACAGGTAATGCAGACAATAACCGGAATTGTTCTGGGAATAAGTACAGGAGGAACGGTAGTTATCGGGCAGTTTATCGGAGCAGTAAAAAAGGAGGAAGCCGGCAGAGCTGTGGGGAATCTTACAGCTCTGTTTGCTGTAATAGCTGCAGTGCTGACCGGGGTTATGTTTCTGACTGCAAGACCTGTGACCTATATAATGCAGACACCTGCTGAGGCTGTGGAGCATACTGTAACGTATATTATGATCTGCTCTCTGGGCATACCTTTTATCGTGGGATATAACGGTGTAAGCGGTGTTTTCAGAGGATTCGGTGATTCCAGAACTCCTCTTTGCTTTGTGGCACTTGCCTGCGGGATAAATATAGGTCTCGATCTGCTGCTGATAGCAGTTATCCCTATGGGAGTGGCAGGTGCGGCAATTGCGACTATATCGGCTCAGGGGATAAGTTTTGTCGCTGCGATACTATATATGGTGAAAAAAGGACTCCCTGTGCCTTTTAAAAAATCATATATCGGTTTCAGAGGAGGACAGGCTCTGAGGATACTCAGAATTGGCAGTCCGATCGCTGTACAGGATGCATTTGTGAATATCTCTTTTCTTATTATCACAGCGGTCATAAATACTATGGGCCTTGTTGCTTCCGCAGCTGTGGGTATAGATGAGAAAATCATAGTATTCGCTATGCTGGTGCCGACATCCTTCGCATCGGCAGTTGCTGTGATGACGGCTCAGAATATAGGGGCAGGTAAAATGATGCGTGCCAGACAGGGATTATGGGTCGGTGTCAGTTTATCCTTCATGTTCGGTGCATTGTTCTGGACATTCTGTCAGCTTTGTCCGGATGTGCTGCCGTCCTTGTTCAGCACGGATTCTGATGTTATATTCAATGCAGGCGAATATATGAGGAATTATTCCATAGACTGTATGCTGGTGGCATTTATTTTCTGTGTCAATTCGTTTTTCAGCGGATGCGGATATTCGCTGTTTTCTCTGATACACAGCATGATTGCTACTTTTGGTGTGAGAGTACCGGTTTCTTATCTGTTGAGCAGGGTTCCGGGAATAACGCTGTTTGAGATGGGTTTTGTACCACCGGCGGCAACATGTGTTTCTGTAATACTATGCCTTATATACCTGAATACGGCTAGGTTCAAGGCGGATGGAGATGGTGTCATTTCCCTCTGAAGCTGAAAACAACAACGCTGGCGATTATTACTGTGCCGCCGATAAGGGTGCCGGCATCAGGAGTTTCATTTAGAATAATAAAGCCTAATATAGCGGACAGAAGCGGAGTGATGAACATATAATTTGTCACTTCGCTTGTTTTTTCTGCATATTCCATGGCTTTAGCCCATAAAAGATAGGCTGCGGCACTGGGCATCAGCCCCAGGTAGATGGCAGTCATAACGCTGATGGGGTCAGCGGCCATGATTTCATGGACAGCCTGTGGTGCGAAATATGACAGAACTATTGCGCCGCTTATCATACCGTAGGTTACGATTTCTGCTGCAGAGTATCCTTCTGATGACAGCTTCCTGTTAAGAAGATTATAGCAGCAGAAAAACACTGCGGCACCAAGGGTCCAGATAATACCGATATTTATGCTAAGTACTCCATTCCACAGCATAAGAACAGCGACACCGATAAATGCTGATATTATACACAGCCAGCCGGTTCTGCTGATGTGCTCTTTGTAGAGTAAAGAAGCTCCTGCAGCTGTCATTACGGGTGTTGAGGCAATGATAATGCTGGAGGTGGCTGAAGTCAGGGTACTGATGCCGGTGGAAAAAAAGATGATATAGAGGGCAAAGCCCAGGGCACCGGCGACGAAAAGCATAAGCATGTCCGATTTACCTGAAGGTTTACGGATATGGGTTATTATTCCTGCAGCAATAAGGAAAAACGCTGCACAGGCACACCTGATAAATCCCAGAGAGGATGCTGAAAACTGTACCCCTATGAGCTTTGTCAGAGGGAAAGCTGTAGCCCACAGAAATACGGTGCAGAATGAGAGTATGTTAAGTTTGAGTTTGTTGTTCATATTAGTTTCTCCTGATATCAGCATTATATCATATCAGATTGTGGATGTTGAATATAAAAAAGAACTTGCCTATGGCATCAATATATGATATATTAGTTTAAAATTAAACTAATATTGTATATAAGGTGTGAAAATGAATCAGCTGGATGAATTGCTGCTGACAGGGCTCCAGTTCGGGAGGCTTGTTGAGAAAAAATATAATTATCTGGAAGAAAAATATGATCTGAGAAAAATAGATCTCAAGATACTTCTTTATCTAGATGTGTCGGAAAACTGCAACACTGCTAAATACATTGTTGATACAGGGTTGTTTACGAAGGGACATGTTTCACAGTCGATAGGCAGGCTGAAGCAGAAGAAAATGATCGATACGATTATAGACAGTCAGGACAGAAGATGCACCAGACTTATCCTCATGGAGAATGCAGGGAAAATCATCAGCGAGATAAAAGCTGTTGATCGTGAAATCGAAAAAATGATAACTGCAGGTATTGATAAGGAAGAGATGGAAACTATGAGGAGGGTTGCCGGTAAAATAATGGATAATATTAAAGCTGCTATCTGAGGTAGCAGCAAAAAATATATTATAAAGTTTAAATTTAAACTAAATAACAAGCAGGTGCTTACTAACAAGGGGGAAAATTATGAAATACGCAGTATTATATCAATCGGACACAGGAAATACAGAAACTGTAGCAAACCAAATATTTGATGCTCTGGATTCAGGGGATAAAGAGATAGTCAAACTGGAAACAGGATGTGATATACCTGAAGCTGATGTTTATTTTGTGGGATTTCCTGTCCACAATCAGACCTGCGGGCTTAAGGTGATGGAGTGTCTTGATAAAATAGAAAAAGGAAGCGTCGCCGTTTTTGCAACCTGCGGCATGTATCCTGCAGAAAAATATATTGAAAAAATCGAGGCAGCTGTTTCCGTCTGGCTGTCAGATAATGTAGAATATCTGGGGATATTTGTGTGCCAGGGCAGAGTAACTGAAGAAAAGAAAAAGGAATTTATGGAAGAAATGCCTCAGGTGGCAGCAAAGCTGAAGGAAATGTTCGATATAGGAGACAGTCATCCTGACTCGGAGGATCTGAGAAAGGCTGCAGTTTTCGCATCGAATGTTCAGAATGTGATAAACTAGAATAAACTCAGGAGGACAGAAAAATGGAAATTCTGCACATAATTGCAGGGCCGCTGATAGGTGCGGTGATCGGGTACTGTACCAATTGGCTGGCAGTTAAAATGCTTTTTAAACCGCTGGAGCCGGTGAAGGTTTTCGGGAAAACACTTCCCCTGACTCCAGGTGTGATACCTAAGAACAGAGACCGGATTGCCAGAGCATGCGGCAAGGCTGTAGGAGAAACTCTGCTTACAGGTGAAGACCTTAAAAAAGCGTTTCTTAATGATTCAGCTAAAGAAAGCATAGGTCAGCTGTTTTATGATAAACTGTCAGGAGATGATTTCGGAGAAATGACAGTAAATCAGATAGGTGAAAACGCTGCCGGCAGAGAAAAAACCGATGATATCAAGCAGACGGCATCCTTGTATCTGACGGATAGAATCGTAAATGCACTGTCGGAGTTTGACTTTGCAGAAGCGATAACCAAGGTCGGTGGGAATTTTGTCAGGGAAAAACTCAATAATCCGATGATAAGCATGATGCTTAATGACAATGTTATAGCAACTTTTGCATCACCGGCGGCAGACAGTATTAAAGAATATATTGCTGACGAGGGCAGAGAGAAAATCGGGGGAATCACTGCAAAGGAAGTTGAGAAATTATGCAGTACGAAGGTGGGAGAGATTATAAATCCTGATGCAAATGAAGAAACAATAAAGGCAGTGACAGAGAACCTGTATGAAAAAGCTGTGGAAGGGATAATTCCGTTCATTTTACAGGAAATCAATATTGCTGAAATCGTGGAAAACAAGATCTGCGAAATGGATATGAAGTTCCTTGAGGAACTGATACTGTCTATCATGAAAACCGAGCTGGATTATGTCGTAAGACTCGGTGCTCTTATAGGGTTTGTAATAGGGGCTGTTAATATCCTGCTGTAGACAGAATGAAAGGGGTAGTGTGATTATGGAATCGCTGGATGGTTTTATAGTTGATCTGGCGCTGATACTTCTGGCGGCAAGCATTTCTGCTGTCATATTGAAAAAACTGAAACAGCCGGTTGTTCTCGGATATATCATCGCCGGGTTTCTGATAAGCCCGAATTTCAGATGGCTGCCTACAGTGGTGCATTCTGCTGATGTTTCGGTATGGGCGGATATCGGTATGATATTTCTTATGTTCAGTCTGGGCCTTGAGTTTAATTTCAAAAAAATTGCAGAGGTTGGGAAAAGTGCGATAATAACTGCTGTGACGGTAATTACAGCAATGGTCATAATTGGGTACGGCATGGGACGGCTGATGGGCTGGAGCACCATGACGAGTGTCTTCCTCGGCGGCATGCTGTCCATGTCATCAACTATGATAATACTCAAGGCCTATGAAGATATGGAGCTTAAGGATACACCTTTCGCTCAGAATGTTATCGGAACACTGGTTATCGAGGATATTGCCGGAATTTTCATGATGATAGTATTATCCACGATTTCAGTAAGTAATGGCAATACTGATGCGGCGGGTCTTATAGGTGATCTGGGAGTACTTGTACTGTATCTGCTGGTATGGCTTGTTCTGGGTATATATCTGATACCGACATTCATCAGAAAGGCATCATCAGTAATAAATGATGAAATTCTGCTGATTATTTCTCTTACCATCTGTTTTGTCATGGTTGTCATAGCGAATGTGATCGGATTTTCGTCGGCACTTGGAGCTTTCCTGGGTGGCTCGATCATAAGCTGTACATTGTATGGTGAGCGGGTGGAGAAGCTGGTGAAGCCGGTAAAGGACATTTTCGGTGCTGTGTTTTTCGTATCGGTAGGTATGATGGTGGTTCCGTCAATGCTGGCAGAATATATAGTTCCAATACTCATTCTTACAGTTGTAACGATTGCTGGTCAGATGATCTTCTCTACTCTGGGAATGATATTATCAGGGCAGGATTTTTATACCGCTGTCAGAGGCGGGTTCAGTATGGTGCAGATAGGTGAGTTCTCGTTTATTCTGGCATCTATGGGAAAAGAACTGGGTGTGATAGATGATTTCCTGTATCCTGTGGTCGTGTGCATTTCGATAATCACCACCTTCACAACACCTTTGTTTATAAAGAAATCTGAACGTGTATACGATATTATAGAAGCGAGAATGCCGGAATCGGTAAGACGCTTCAGGCGTAAATATTCTAAGGAAAAGCCTGAGACTGCCGAGGACAGGGTATCTGAAAACGACTGGAAAAAGTACCTGAAAAAATTCTTCATACATATGGGTATATGTGCGGTCATAATAGCTACGATATATGTTATAGGCGATCAGTTTATAGAGGGTTTTGTCCGGAGGTTTGTCGGTGTGCCGTGGAGCCGCCTGATTACAGCAGCGGCAGTATATGCGCTTATGATACCTTTTATTGCTGTAATGTGCACGAGAAAGAAGCTTCTCCACCTGAAGCTGTGGACGGCAAGTCCGAGAAACAGGCTGCCCCTTACGACGCTAAATACTTTCAAGTATATTTACTGTGCAGTGTTTCTTATAGCTGTCTGCAGGAGATTTCTGGGAATAACGCACTGGATAGCGGTGCCGGCAGCTGCTGTGGTTATAGCGTTTATCGTAAAATCGGATTTCATGTACGGCAATACGATGAAAATGGAGATGAGGTTCATCATCAACATGAACGAGAAAACGATAGAGCAGGCAATGAGGGAGAGAAAGCTCGGTGATGATCACAGGTGGCTTGACAGCCGGCTGAACGTGTGCAGAGTACAGGTCACCTCTTCAGGTGACAGGCAGAAGCTGCAGGACTTCAATAAAAAAATTTATGGTAATGTCAATATAATAAAAGTAATAAGAGCTTCGAAACAGTACAACATGCCTACGGCTGATTTTGTACTGGAGACAGGGGATGAGCTGGATATAATAGGTACAGAAGAACAGCTTGAAATCTATATTGCGACGATGACATCACGAGGGCTGATAAAACGTTCAGAAAATGACAGTGTTACTTTGCATGACTACACAGATGATTGCGATATGAATATGATCGCTGATGAAGATAAGATAATCTGCTGCCCTATCAGAATAGATAAAAGCTCTGAATTTACCGGAAAGACGATAAAAACTTCCAGCTTCAGAGAGAAATATGATGGTTTTATCGTAGGCATAGAAAGAGATAATTTCCCTATATGCAATCCGGATCCGAGGATGCCGGTAAAGGAAGGAGATCTTATATGGGTGCTGGGCAACAGGCCGATGGCGGACAAACTTCTTGTCGCAGGATATCTGGAGGTGTTATAATTTAATATAACTGATATGGACAAAAGGGAAAAGGAGCACATTTATTATGACTAAAGTAGATATTATTTCAGGATTCTTAGGTGCAGGCAAAACCACCTTTATTAAAGAGCTTATTTCAAAGGTTTACGAGGATGAAAAAATCGTTCTTATAGAAAATGAATTCGGTGAGATAGGTATTGACAGCCGTTTCATGCAGAACTCGGGAGTTGAGGTTACTGAAATGAATTCAGGCTGCATATGCTGCACGCTTGTCGGTGACTTTGCCAGATCTCTGAAGCAGGTTGTGGAGGAATTTCAGCCGGATCGTGTGATAATAGAACCTTCAGGTGTGGGCAAGCTGTCAGAGGTTGCGGATGCTGTCATGGCTGTTAAAGAGGATGCTGATATTGAGATCAGCAGCAGGATAACAGTAGTTGACGGTAAGAAAATAAAACTTTATATGAAGAATTTCAGTGAGTTTTACAGCAACCAGATAGAGAATGCCACAACTGTAGTTGTAAGCAGGACTCAGCTTATGGATGAAAATAAACTGAAGGAATGTATGGATATTCTCAGAGAGCATAACAGCAAGGCTGCAATAATCACAACACCATGGGACAGGCTCGAAAAGAATGTTATTCTTGATGCTCTGGAGCATGGAAATGATCTTGAAGCAGAGCTGATGCATTATTTCCATGGGCATCACGAGCACCACGGTCACGAGCACCACGAACATGGGCATGAACACCACGATCACGACCATGATCATTGCCACGATCACCATGACCACGATCACCATCACGCCG
>JBJESR010000091.1:0-3447 GCA_051882895.1 Lentihominibacter sp. | reverse complement strand
GATCACGACCATGATCATTGCCACGATCACCATGACCACGATCACCATCACGCCGATGAGGTGTTCACCAGCTGGGGAATCCAGACAGTCCACAGATTCAACAGGAGCGAGCTTGAGGACATACTTAAAATGTTCAGCATGACAGATGAGTTCGGTGAGATCCTCAGGGCAAAGGGAATCGTAGAGAGTGATGACGGACAGTGGATTGAATTTGATATGGTTCCTGAGGAAACAGAAATAAGAAACTGTGAACCGGACTATACCGGCAGAATATGTGTGATAGGAACAGAACTGAATACGGAGTATCTGTCAGAGGTACTGGGTAAATAAGGAGAATAGGCATGGATATACCGGTATATTTATTTACAGGCCTGCTGGAAAGCGGCAAAACAACTCTGATACACGAAGTGGCTGGAGAAGAGGGTTTTCTTGATCCGGGTATTACACTGCTTGTTCAGTGTGAGGAAGGTGAAACCTCATTCGATCAGGAGTTTCTGGAGCAGCATGAAATCGTGCTGATAAACATAGAAGAACAGGATGAACTTAATAGTGAATTCTGGAGAAGGTGTGAATCTGACTACAATCCTGCACAGATAATGATAGAATATAATGGCATGTGGGAAACGGAAACACTCTTTAACAGCGGTATGCCTGAAAACTGGCTGGTAGGAGGCATATATTCAACAGTTAATGGTGAGACTGCAGAGCTTTATATAAACAATATGCGCAAGATGTTTATGGAGCCGCTTCAGGATTCCAATCTGATAATATTCAACCGCTGCAGCGAGGATATCGACCGTCAGAAATACAGGAGAAATTTCAAGGCTTTCAATCCTCAGGTGCAGGTTGTATTCGAGCGTGAAAACGGCACCCTTTATGAAAATGAACAGGAAGAACTGCCATTTGATTACAGCGGTGACCGGGTTGAGATAGAAGACATGGATTACGGACTGTGGTATCTGGATGCGATGGATCACCCTGAACATTATCTGGGTAAAACGGTTCATTTCAATGCGAGGTATTGTGAGAGCGCGGAGAAGCATCAGAAGTGCTTTGTGCCCGGAAGACATGTTATGACATGCTGTGAAGAAGATATACAGTTTCTCGGGTTTGTATGCTATTTTGACGAGAATCCCCGATTCATACACGGGGAATGGGTAACGGTGGATGTTAAATTCGATTACGGTCCGTGCGATATGTATGGTCCCGGTGAAGATGGCCCTATGCTTTATCTTGAGCATATTGAAAAGGGCACACAGCCGGAACAGGAGCTGGTGTCATTTACGTGATAAAGATACACATATGTATATGAACAGATTGAATAAAAATCATGAACATAAATCGGGATGCCGTATTATACAGCATCCCGATTTTGTTAAGTTATGTATTTATGTATTTATCAAGAGAAATCCTGATATATTATCTTGCCTTCAAGCATCGTCATTTCCAGAGGGTCTTCCAGTATTTCCTCAGGAGTAAGCTCGAACATGTCATACCTGAACAGACACAGGTCAGCATAAGCGCCTTCGCGAATCTGTCCCAGTTTACCGTCCATATGAATCTGATGTGCCGCGTTTACTGTGTAGGATTCCAGACACTCCTGCAATGACAGTTTCTGATTATCCGGCAGCAGGGAAGGCTGATCAGGATCCTTAAGGAATCCTATATATTTACGTGTCATGGCTGTGACGATTTCCATTCGTGGATCGAACCCTACTTCATCAGCGGGACGGTCACTGCCCATTGTCATGATCGTGCCGCCGTCGATGATTTCTTTGATGGTGAATTCATCTTCAGCCGTCGTCCCCATAACAACATCTATACCAGGGTACCAGTAATGCCAGCCTCCGGTAGTGTTGGCAATGACGTCAAGTTCACCGAATTTAGGGCGATCTTCTTTTGATACATACTGAGTATGTGCACAGGTGATGCGTGTATTTTTATAGCCGGCTTTTCGTACTGCCTCTGCACCGCGCAGTATTTCGTGAATCGCATAGTTTCCGATCCCGTGAGCGTGGATATCGTATCCTTCCGACGCAGCCTGAAGGAAAAGGTCCTCAAGTTCTTTTCCCTCAAGAAGAGGTGGGATAGATTCATATCCCGGAATATATTCCTCATACATGCTGGCAGAGCCTGATTCGAAAGTGCCGTCCATGATGATCTTATATGTATTTACACGCAGACGGTCACTGTCATATTTTTTGCTGAG
This sequence comes from Lentihominibacter sp., assembly GCA_051882895.1. Classification (GTDB taxonomy): domain Bacteria; phylum Bacillota; class Clostridia; order Peptostreptococcales; family Anaerovoracaceae; genus Lentihominibacter. The sequence continues at coordinate 1,238 of JBJESR010000091.1, read as the reverse complement.
TCTGCGGATGTCTTCCAGAGAGGACTCCTTCCTGGTAAGTGTTGACAGGAAAGCACAATCGAAGATACGGAGATCCAGCTGCTCTTTCTGTATCAGATTATCGGCTGTTTCATAAGGCCGGTCTCCCATCCAGTCAAAGTTGCCGCAGCCGACAAGTGTGGTGATGCCTACCTGTGAAAATTCGTCTGCCATCTGTCTGTATGAAAGCTCCAGAGTTTCATTATCAAAGAAGTCTATGGCACGGTAGATCATATTCTCGGCTTCTGTTTCAACCACGTGTCCTGTCAGTTCTCCGGCTGAGTTTTTTTCGAAATACTGAAAGCCAGGAATAGGATCCGGTGTTTCAGGTGTAATGCCGGCTTCCCTGAAAGTACAGGAATTGACCCATGCGGAATGGCAGCCGCTGCTTGACAGAAATACGGGTTTGTCAGGACATATTTCATCCAGAAGTTCCGTAGTGTATTCTCTGTCAGCAAAGCATATCTCATTGTAGCCTGTACCGAAATATGTTTCCTTTTCAGGGTGTGCCTGTACATATTCCTTAAGACTCTGCAGAATCTCATCCAGGGTCATTTCTTCATCAAACTGCAGGGCATTGATGAAATATGCAGTCATCGCAGGATGGCAGTGAGCATCTATGAGACCCGGGAGAAGCATTTTACCTTTCAGGTCGATAACTTCTGCGGATTTTTCTGCCATAGATAGAATTTCTTCGGTTGTTCCCACTGCATGGATAATCCCGTCTCTTATTGCTACGGCTTCAGCCTTGGGACATTCAGGATTCATAGTGTAGATCGAGCCATTGATCAGTAGTTTATCCATTATTTTCACCGCTTTCATTTATCAGTATCTTCACTGTGTTTACCCACACTTACCATTAATTCTGTAGGCATGAGCATCTTCTTATCATTTTTACGTCCGATCAGGTAGATAACTGCTGCTATCAGGATGCAGATAAGACCGCCGATAAGCAGAGTCATACGCATTGCATCGAAGTTGCTGAGCAGACCGCTGCCGTACATGTATGCGTAGTATTCAGGTCCCCATCCTCCTTCGATAACCTGGAATGCGAAATATCCGAATACTGCCAGAGCTCCTATGATAAGCATCAGCTTGGCTATACGATACATATCGCCGTAAGCCATCTTAGTGCGGTCGTTTTTAGGGAACAGCTCAGGATAACTGTTGTTAAGACCGCCCAGACTGATTTTAACAATAGGATAAGTGATTACAACTAT
>JBJESR010000090.1:0-17987 GCA_051882895.1 Lentihominibacter sp. | reverse complement strand
ATCCTCATAGAATTCGCTGAACATATCCAGAATATCCTTTACCGTCATCCAGTCAGCGAAATATGTCCTGTCCGGAAGATAGCTTACTATAGACTTGGTATAAGTTCCCGGTTTCTCTCCGTCTATCAGCACCTGGCCATATGTTGGTCCGATAAGACCGTTCATAAGCTTTATCAAAGTCGTTTTGCCGCTTCCGTTTGGTCCCAGCAGTCCTACGACCTTGCCTCTGCCGATACTGAGTTCTACCTTGTCCAGAGCCACCTTGCTTCCGAAATTTTTTGTCAGCTCACGGCATTCTATCAGATTCCTGTTTTTCATTTTTTATCCACCCCTCTCCCATTTATCATCCTGATAACATCTTCTGCACTGTACCCTATAGCTGCCATTTCCTCGATAAATTTTTCGATATTCTGCATTGCGATGCGTTCCTTCATCTGCTTCACCAGCCCTTCATCTGTTGTTACTGTTCTTCCTGCAGTTCTGTTGGTAATAACAAATCCGTCATTTTCAAGTTCTCCCAATGCCCTCTGCATAGTGTTGCGATTTACTCCTGCATCCTCTGCCAGCTCTCGTACTGTCGGGAACGGTCCTCCCATCGGATATTCCCCTGCAACTATGGCTATCATCAGCTGCTCCTTCAGCTGCGGCCATATCGGTCTGCTGTCATCCAGCTTCCATTTCATACTTGATCCCCCTCCTTGTCTTTACTCCTTTTGTTTCCAGGTTTATTAATCTCCAGTCCCTATGACCCTTTTAAGCAGTTTCCCTCTCTGCGTCTGTTGTTCTGCCCCATTGTCTTATTGTCATGTTGTCTTATGTGCTTAGGACAATAATAAAATAACTCACCCTAAGGAATTTGTCAATAGGGTTTTGTAAAATTTTTTATATATCTCTGTTTCGTATATGATAATGTCTTAATATATCACAAGAGAAAATGTCTTAAGATGTGCTCGAGCTTTCGGTTCACCTAAGATAATATACCCCTTATGGGTATATTTGCAATGCTACACAGCTAAAATGTGCACAACTCAATAGAATGTGAAAATAATTGCACATTTAAAACCTCGAAAGTGTCAGTCAACTGTATATTTTTACAAAATCACACCGGTTTCCCGGTTTATTTACGACAATCAGGATGTTCTGCAGGTATATACCTCCTCTGAAAAGGTATCTTTTAAAAAAACTGTGCAATTTTTTAAATCATTCCGTCAGCTCGTGTACATTTTCCATGAGAGTTTCTTCATCCATGGCACCAATGACATGATTGACCAGTGTTCCATCTGCATCAATAAAATACGTTGCAGGAATCGATACCACATCATATGCCGAGGAAGCCTCCATCCCGGTATCCAGATACACCGGGAACCCGAACCCCTCCTCATCTACACATTCAGAAGCAGATTCAGCGGTTTCCCGCATTCCATCCGTCAGGTTCACCATCATGAACTGCACATCGTCACCGTACGCTTTGTATGCCTTATCAAATGCCGGCATTTCACTGCGGCACGGACCGCACCAGCTTGCCCAGAAATTCAGCACCACCGGTCTGCCTGCAAAATCCGACAGCTTCACCTTATTTCCTGACATATCCTCAACAGTGAAATCTGCGGCTGCGCCATCATCGCGAACACTGTCAGTATCAGCGTCAGCACCTGCCATATTGTACACAACATAAGCAGCTGTCATAAGAACAATGAACAGAACTGCTATAAAGGCCACATTTATTTTTTTGATCATAGTTTCAGACTCCTATCCGAGAACTGCAATAAGCTTTCCCATATATCCTGTAAGCATCAGAACTCCAACTGCAATAAGCAGAATGCCGCACCCGCGATTTATCAGTCCATAATTTCGCCTGATCAGTTCAAAAGCCGATTTCATCCTGTCTATCAGCACTGCACTCAGCAGAAAAGGCAGCCCCATCCCCGCAGAATATGCCAGCAGCATGAATACTCCTGCCGTCACATGCCCCTGCTGAGAAACCAGCATCAGCGCAGATCCCAGAAATGCACCTGTACACGGAGTCCAGCCGACAGAAAATACCATGCCGAAAATTATGGCGGAAATGAATCCCGGATTTCCCATATCTATTGAAGTATGTATGCCCCGAAACAGATTCACATTAATCACCCCCAGATAACTCAGACCGAAGAAAATCACAATCAGACCGGTAACAACATCGACAGCCCTGCTGTATTCCGTCAGAAAGCTCCCGACAGTACCTGCCAGAACTCCCATCATAACAAAAACGACGGTAAATCCCAGAACGAATCCCGCCGCACATTTTAAACTTGCAGCCGGCTTCCTTTCCCCGCCGCCTGCGAAGTACGAAACATATATAGGTATCATAGGCAGAAGGCACGGTGATATGAAAGTCAGCATACCTTCCGCAAAGGTTATTATATACTGCATATTGCCTCCTGTCTCCCTGTTACAGCTGCATTACACCTGCCAGTGCAGGAATCAGCTGTTTCTTTCTTGATACAACTCCTTTAAGAATAATATCCCCTTTTTCAGGTGAAACATCATATGCCTCAGCAACATATTTTCTGGCATCCTCTCCGCAGCACAGCAGCTCGGTTGACTCATCCAGTATATCTGTCAGCATGAAATATACCATATGAAGTCCATTTGACCGCAGCACCGTCGGCAGATATCCAGTAAGCTCCTCTTTGGCAGCACTCAGCTCGTCACCTATCATGGAACTTATCTGTCCTACTCCGAAGGTCACATCATTGATGGTAAACTGTTTGAAATCCTGAAAACAGATTTCATTTGCACTCTTGCCTTTGAGGGAGCTTCCTGCATTGAACATCTCAACTGCCAGTTCATCGATATCTGCACCCGCTATTTCCCCGAGACGTCTTGCTGTATTCTCATCCATAGTTGTACAGGTAGGTGAACGGAACAGAAGAGTATCCGAAATTATTGCTGCACACAGCAGACCTGCAATTTCCGGTCTGATTTCAACAGCAGCTTCGTCGTACATCTGCGCTATTATTGTTGCTGTACAACCTACCGGCTGATTTCTGAAAAATACAGGACCTGCAGTTTCTATGCTGCCCAGCCGATGATGATCAATTATTTCAACTATGTCTGCTTCCTCAATACCTTCCACAGCCTGGGATTTTTCATTATGATCCACCAGTATCACCTGCTTCTTGACGGCATTCATCAGACGTCTTCTCGATATGAAACCCCGGAACTGCCCGTCTCTGTCAAGTATCGGGAAGTCCCTGAATTTTCGTTTAGTCATTTCTTCTTTAATGTCATCGACATAATCTGTCATAGTGAAGGTCAGCAACGGCCCCTTTGTCATGAAATGGCTCACCGGAATACTCTGATTTATCAGACGTGAAACTGTGAAAGTGTCGTAAGGTGTGCTGATTATGACGATACTCTGTTCTTCCGCCTTTTTAACAAGCTCGTCTGAAATTTCCACACCGTTGCATATCACAAGACAGCTGGCATCGATATCAATGGCGCATTCCTGCGCCTCGTACCGGTTACTCAGAATAACAAGATCGTCCTTTTCTATAACCTCTTCCATAAGGGCAGAGCTGGAAGCTGCTATAGTGACTTTGCCTCTGGTAAAATATCCGTTCTCGTTTCCCGCAACGAGAGTGCCGTCCAGAGTCTCGATAATATTCCTGTACTGGGTTTTCGCATCCGAAAGTATCCTGCTGTCATATACATCCATATAAGATCTGACAATATCTCCTGTAGATACGATACCGACAAGCTCTCCATCAGCGAGTACCGGAGTTGTCTTATTGTTTTCCCTCTTCATTTTTTCCCATGTCTGTCTGATGGAAGTACCGGGTAAAACACCATCTATTTCATGAATATCAATATCCTTGACCTGCAGCTTGACGTTCTGCAGAAGAGTGGGCGGCTGAACACCGAATCTGTCAAGCACATACTGTGTTTCCTCATTGATCTGACCGGCACGTCTGGCAGAATACTCATTTCCAGTTACAGCCCGTTTCAGTTCAGCATATGCGATTGCAGAACATATTGAGTCTGTATCCGGATTCTTATGCCCTATAACATACACTTTTCTTGTATTTCCGCTCATCTCTGATCCCCTCTCCTTTTATATGAAAGCATGAATCAGCACATTCAGCACAATAAAAACAGCGAATGCCACTGCAATTATGATCCACTCTCTTGTTCTGGCTCCTGCAGACAGCGCTTCACGCTTTGATTTGTCTCTGTAGTGTGACGGCTCGAAGGCCAGACATCTCAGCGGTTCTATGCGACTGATCACTGTAAGCTCAATTATCACTATAACAGCGAAATACAGCAGTCCCTCAAACAGCACCTCACTAGGTTTCTTATCCATGGTCGGCACTGCACCGAACAGATCTGTCAGTATCGAACTTGCCACCATATGTTTAGCAAAGTTGAACGGTAAAAAAGCCAGCATCAGGTCAAAAATTATTGTTACGATTATCATTTGTTTTGTTTCTCCTTTTTCTCGTTTCAGATAGTTGTATCAGAAATATCACAAGTTCGAAATCCCTTCAATCAGTTAACTTCCGGGGTGCCTGCCACCGCACACATATCATTGCTGCACTCTGAACCAGCTTCTCTTGTAATCCACCAGCCCTTCCTGTCTCATACGGCTCAGCTCTGCTGACATGGCACTTCTCTCCACTCCGAGATAATCCGCAAGCTCCTGGCGATCAAAAGGTATGGTAAAACTGCTGCTTCCCCGCATCTTTGCCTGGGCCAGCAGGTATGCCATCAGCTTCTCACGGGTCGTGCGCTTGGATGTTATCTCGATTTTTCTGTTGAATTCAAGATTTTTTCTTGCTACTATCTTCAGCATGTTGTATATCATCCTGTTATGAAAATCGCACGCTCTGCTGCAGACATCGATAATATAGCTGCAGTTTATCAGCATTATCTCGCTGTCCTCAGATGCCACGACACTGACCGGCAGTATACCCACATCAGCACAGGCAAAAGACTCACCGAATACATCTGCAGGTTCGATGGAGGTAGTTATATTACGATTGCCAAAAAAATCAACCATAATAATCTGGGCTTCTCCCCTCAGTACAATACCCACATATTTAGCCGGTTCACCTTCGGTAAAAATGTACTCTCCTTTTGAAGCTGAAACAACTCTGGCTTTAAGGCATGACAGCATGACATAAATCTCCTCGTCATTCATACCATCAAAAAGAACACACTCTTTTAAGAGATCCAAATACTTTTCCATTCAAACACTCCGTTCGTTGCATTTACAACACACTGTATTAGTCAATAATACTAAACCACACACATAAAGTCAACAAAGAAACTAATTCCCGAACTCCTTTATAATCTTTAAAAAGCTGGCCCCGTATTTCTGCAGCTTGCTTTCGCCTACGCCGGAAATCTTCAGGAATTCCTCCTCTGTCGCAGGTCTCCTGATGCACATTTCACGAAGAGTTTTATCTGTAAAGATGACATATGCCGGTACGCTTTTTACCTTGGCAGTCCTGAGTCTCAGTTTTACCAGGGCCTGATAGAGTTCTTCATTATTGGAATAATTATTGCTTATATCTTCGCCGGCGAAATTCTGCTTTCGGGCTTTCTTACGGGATTCTGCCCAGTCGCCTGCATACTTCATCGCAAGCTTTTCCCTCTGCAGAAGCAGATCAGTAACCTTCCTGTCACTGCTTACGCTGAGCACACCGAATCTGTCCTCAGACTGCAGGAGATATCCGTTTATCAGCATATAATTGATTACCTGCTGCAAGTACTGCTTCGATGAATCAGATTCCGCACCATAAAGCTCTGTTGTATCGAGATTGCTCTTAGTTATCCTCTCCGATCTGCTTCCTCTCAGAATATCTATTATCGTCGTCATTCCGAAACTCGTATACAGGCTGTTTATGCATCTTATGACATTGCATACGGTCCCTGTTATATCCACCGTCATGAAATCCGCCAGGCAATTGCTGCAGTTACCACAGTACCCTTGAGATTTTTCTCCAAAATACGAAAGAATATACTGACGCAGACACTCATTGGTACGGCAGTACATCGTCATCTGTCTCAGTCTTCTGCGATCGCGCTCTCTTATCATCTCACGCTCGGCTTCTGTAAGCTCCTCGTTTTCTGAATCCTTCTCGATAAACAGCTGATTCACATGAACATCGCTCTCTCCGAACAGCAGTATACAATCTGCATTTTCACCATCTCTGCCTGCACGCCCTGCTTCCTGATAGTAGCTTTCCATATTCTTCGGCATATTATAATGAATCACGAAGCTGACATTTGATTTATCTATCCCCATACCAAACGCATTTGTTGCCACCATGACCGGTACAGTATCATATGTAAAATTCTCCTGGTTTGCCCGGCGCTCGCCATCGTCAAGTCCTGCGTGATATCTGGTCGCTCTGATGCCATCCCGGTTCAGCTTGTCACACACCTCTTCCACAAGCCTTCTGGAGATACAGTAGATTATCCCGCTTTTTCCCGGACTGTTCCTGATATAATCCCTGACGAAGCTGTACTTGTCAGCCGGTTTTCTAACCTCGAATTTCAGATTCTTTCTGTCGAAGCCGGTTGTCAGCAGAGCCGGATCCTGCAGTTTCAGTATCCTGATTATATCATCTCTTACCTGCTTTGTTGCCGTGGCTGTAAAGGCACTTATGACCGGTCTGTATCCCAGCTCATCGATAAGATCCGTTATCCTCAGATAGCTCGGTCTGAAATCCTGTCCCCACTGGGATATGCAGTGGGCTTCATCCACTGCTATCATACTTATCTTCACTGATTTCACAAAATCAAGAAAAGCTTTGTTGACAAGTCGCTCCGGGGCCACATAAATAATCTTATATGTACCGGCCTTCGCATATTCCAGCGCTTTCATATACTGATTGTATGTCAGAGAGCTGTTGAAATACGCTCCCCTGATTCCGGCCTCCTTAAGAGCTGCAACCTGATCCTTCATCAGAGAAATCAGAGGAGTAATCACAAGAGTTATTCCCTCCATCATTATCCCAGGCACCTGATAGCAGATGGATTTGCCTGCACCCGTCGGCATTACACCCAGAGTGTCCCTTCCGGCCAGAATACTGTCTATCAGGAACTCCTGCCCCTCTCTGAAAGAATCATATCCGAAATATTTTTTCAGACAGCCGTATTTATCCATCACCTCACTCATTGATAAACTCCAGTGCTTCCTGCAGGACTCTTTCCGGTGCTCCCGATATCGAAAGCCTGTGATCCCCGTTGTCAACCGTTATCATGTCCACAGAGTATTTCTGAGAAAATTCTCTGGCTCTGGCATAGTCTATCGTTTCATCACCGGTTCCGTGTATCATTCTGATTCTGGCATCTCCCATACTGAAATTCTCAAACAGATCGTGCTCCCACAGATCTGTTATAAATTCTTCAGTTATCTTCAGCGGCCTGCCGTTGTCATAATCAAGTATCACAAACCCGTTATCCTCAAGAGATTTCTTTTCTTCTTCAGTAGGATTTCTGAAAAGGTCCGGCATATTGACGGCGGCACTTCTCAGGAAAGCCTTCGCTCCTCTCAGACGATACTCCGATATATAGTTCAGCGTTATATACGCTCCGAAGCTTGAACCGAAATATATTATCTCCGCATCAGGATTCTCTTTTCTGACCATCTGTTCAACAGAAGCCAGATCCTCAATGCAGTTTTCTATCCTGAGGAATTCGCCATCTACCGGACTGTCTCCGTGAGCCGGGAAATCAAAGGCTATCGCACCGATTCCATGCTTCGGAAGCTCCCGCATCAGCATCTGGGCCGTCGGGCTTTCCTTGCTGCTGCCGAATCCGTGGGCTATAACGACGATTGTTCTGCTGTCCATATCAGTTTCGGCAGTGAACATGATGTCATAGCTGCCGGATCTTTTTATCATTCCTTTTCTCATTCTTCTCTCCTTCTTACATGTATCTTTCTATTTCAATAAATATTCTGTCCTTGCGGGTTCTGCCACCCACCGTTCTCAGATACGCTTTACCTCTGCCTCTCAGCACCAGCTTCGAGCCCTCAGCTATCTGCATATCAGGTTTCTCAGACTGCATGCTGTTTACAAACACCAGACCTGCACGTATCGCCTCGCCTGCCTTCGCCCTGGACATCTGGAAAGCAGCTGCCGCCACATTATCAAGCCTTAGAGAAGCCACCGTATCCTTTATCATAACAGTCTTCTGTTCCGGTATATGAAGCTCCCTCAGCGGCACCTCCTCCAGCTGCAGGCTGGTCCTTCCTGCCTTGCTGTAATTGAGAAGTATGAAATCTCTGACCTCCTCCATAACTATGATATCGGCACCGTTTTCTGTAACCAGAATATCTCCGGTCACCTCCCGCTTCAGGCCAAGTCCCAGTATCGAGCCCAGATAATCGCGATGAGTCAGCTTCCGGCCCCCTGCAGGAGTCTTTATCCGTATCACCGAAAGGGGACACTCCCCGACATCTGCATAATCCGGCAGAAATACTGCCAGAGTCCTCTCTGCGTCTTCATATCCTCCATAAAACTCACAACGCACATCTCCACCGCCTGCGCCTGACTCCCGCAGAGCCTTTTCCACAAGAGACCGCTGTCTCATATCCAGAAAATTCGTATAGGTTATACAGTACTGCTGACAGCACTGCATGTATTTATCTTCTGCCCCGGCCAGGAGCATTCTGTCTTCTTTTGATATCTCCATTCTCTATCTCTCATTTCACTACCGGCTGCTTCTGCTATCTGATATTCCTGAAAAAGCTGCTCAGTATCTGCTTGGCATAATAATAACGTCTGGCATATGTTCCAGGCACAGTTATGAATTCAAAGCCGCAGCGGCTGCAGAGTTCTTTTTTCTTCAGTATTCTCTGCATCTGCTGTTCATCACAGCTTCCTGTTACCAGCTCTGCCGCGAACACAGGAGTATTCCCTTCCCGTGTCCTCTCATATGCAACATAATCGAAATCGGTTTCATAAAACACATCCGCTGCTTCATGGCTTCCGATCACATCACATACCGCCACCTTCTCTTTTACCGTATAGCGTCCTTTTTCAAGCATCATCGCACCCATAGCATGATTGATGCTGTCCATAAAAGCCTTCTCTACTTCAAGGGTATACGGTTTGATTCCCAAGGCTCTCGAATCCGGCGATTTCTCACTTACCGCCGTTTTCCCCTCGGTGCTGACATAGCTGCACAGCTCATACAGATCATCTTCTCTCTCCATGCCGTGAAGCCGCCGTATCTGTTTCCTGTCGCCCAGTATCACAAGCTCTTCTCTGGCCCTTGATGTGGCTACGTTTATCAGTTCCCTGTTGTTCTTAAGCCAGTCGTAGGTCTTCTGACCTGTATTCTGAGATAATGCCAGAGAAAAAAAGATCTTATCCTTCTCATCTCCCTGAAAAGCGTGGACTGTACCGCATTCAACATTATTCAGCCCTTTTTCGTACAGAAGCTCCTTTATCTTCTTTCTCTGGTTCACAAAGGGTGTTATCACCCCTATGTTCTCGTCCGGGTGCTCTGCTGCATATGCGGCTATCTCCTCCGCTTCATGAACAGAGGTGTTCTTTTTTTCGGTATCACTGTTTTCACAGTCAACAAAAAGCAGCGGCTGATCTCCTCTGACTTCTGATTTTATTATAAGCTTACTGTTATAATACTTGCGATTGTTGAACTCAATAATCTTAGGGTGACACCGGTAATGATAGCTCAGAAGTATCTCATCGCTTACTGCATCGCAGGCAAGAAATGTCTGATATACCGATTTGTTCACATAATCATGTTCCGGCGGCACTGCGTACTGCTTTCTCAGTTTCCGGTTTACCGCCTCGTTCAGAAGTATCACAGGTCTCAGCTGCTGAGGATCGCCGACAAGCATCAGCTGCCTGCCCCGCAGAATGGGGACAAGCGCCACAGCAGTATTGCACTGACTGGCTTCATCCATTATTACCATATCAAAATAAATGTCAGGCTCTCCAAGTCTGCATGCCGATATATTTGTGGTGACAACTATCGGGAAAATTCTGAGGAACCGCTTCATGTTCCCGGTCTCAGACAGAAACTGATTCAGCCTTGCTGCACTGTCTTCGGGATCACCCTCCATGAAAATATCATAAATATCTCTGTTTCTCGGTTCCTTCAGCTTCTTGATGAATCTGGCGGAGGTATAATACAGATATTTCAGAAGTTCTTCCCTGTCCTGTCTTATAAATCTGCTTATATCTTCATGTCCTGCATCCCCCAGCATTTCTATCCTCTCACAGACATCCTTCAGCTGTCTTCCGTACAGGTCTGAAACCAGCGGCATACTGGTGGATGAGGAAATCATGGTTTCTATCATTTCCCTGCGCTCTGTCAGGTCAAGCCATTCCTCATAGTTTTTGAGAAATGCGCTCAGCTGTGCCGCCTTCTCTTTCTCATCATTCTGTTTCCTGTCAAGGGCTGCATCATACACTTTCACAGTATCTGTTATGGCACAGAGCTGCCGTACATGCCTTACTGCAGCTTTGACCCTTGTATTGTTTCCCAGCCTTATCACCGGGAAAGGTATAGTCCTGCCTCTGTATTCAAGTTTCGAAAGCTTATCATATATCTCATCCATAGGATGGTTGTTGTATGATGAGAGCAGTACTGTTCTGTCATTAAAGAATGCTGTGATAACCGTGTTCAGTATGGTATTTGTCTTGCCGGTTCCCGGCGGTCCCTGCACGTAGATAAGAGGGTATCTGATACCATTATGAATCGCTCTCAGCTGATCTATATTCACTTTATCGTTATACAGCGCTATCGGATAGCTTTTATATCTTCTCGGCTTGTCTGTCAGATTGCCGAAAAAGGCTTTTACCGGCTCTGTCTGTCTTCCTGCTCTGACACTTTCCATTATCCAGCTGTACTCCCTGTCCAGGTTTATACTGTAATCTCTTGATATAGCCATAACGTACGGCATATCATCGACTCCTCCGTATTCCGGACAGCTGGCTGTCACCGCATCCTTGATCCTCTCCGCATTTTTCTCATAATCCTCCAGCAGCTCTGCTTCTTCTGCATCAAGAAACCTTGTGATGGGGCATATTTCTCCGCCAACGGTGAATTCACGGCATATGACAGGTTCCTCCTCCTGCACCAGCGTCCTGTTTATGACATCCAGCAGAAGTCGTTTATATACGAGCACATACAGACCCTTTCTTGTATGTATGCTGCAAAGGTTCATGCACAGAGCCGCAGCCTCTCTGTCACTGCTGTTTTTCCTGCGTTTGGCGTTTATATGATAATTTTTCACGATTATATCGAACTGTTTCTCAGTAAGATGATACTGACCATCACCTATACAGTCTATATCCAGGTCTTCAACCAGACCGTAGCTGGTTGTATAGGGGGTGCTGTCCAGTCGGTTACAGTCACTGTAGTAATTGAGCAGCCTGAGATTGCTGATATTCTGAAAAATGAAACTGTATTTTGCCGGATGCGTTTCAATGTCACTGATAAGTCTGTCATTCCTGCTGCAGGCTGAGCCGTCTACTATGTTGGTATCCGTAATCGAGCTGTAATGCAGATGCAGTTCTGCCAGCTGATGTGTGGACACGTTAAAACCATCAGCGGTTATCATCTGTCGTTTTGCATCGATATCCCTGATGCTTATCCAGTAGCAGGTTTCTTCACCGGCCCTGTTTCTGTATTCGATTTCCAGCCATTTGCTCTTGTGAATGGCTCTGAAAATATCTCTTCCTGTTTTATCCATAGTACGACCTGTATGAATAAAAAACTCCTTTCACTTCAGTATACATACGTATTATGAAAAGAGTTTTCTGTCCGTTCTATTTCAGCATCTCCCACAGTCCTTCAATTTCCGTCATCGCTTCTGTATCTGCCGCCAGATCGCCTGTCCCTGAAGCCGTATAAGTCCTGCAGAACCTCAGCTCCCATCCCAGATAATCGCAGATACATCTGAACTGTTCAGGAATGATTCTGTACTGCGGATCATCCTGTTCCGCCTCTCCTATTACGATAACGCCAACTTTCTTATCAAGCTCGTGGAGTCTGGAACTTCGTGAATACATCTTATCCATAATCAGCTTCAGCTGTGCTGTGATTCCCCACCAGTACACCGGCGTTGCGAATACTATAACATCTGAATCCACTGCCGCATCCACAATATCGTTTGTATCATCATCGAATACACATTTTTCTCCTGATTTGCAGCTTTCACATGCAATGCACGGAGAAACTGACACATCATTGGCATTCACCTGTGTTATCTGCATATCACTGATATTTCCAAGCCCTTTTTTCAGAGCTTCCAGTGCAGCAGCTGTATTTCCCTGTCTCGGACTTCCGTTAAGTAATAGTGCTTTCATGATTACCTCCATACTTTTTATTATTTATATATTATGTCTTATTCTATTTCCATAAGAACAATACCGCCTTTCTCCTCGAAGCCTGTATTCCACAGGTCTTCAAGTTTCAGCCAGTGTTCTTTTCCATAAGTTGCCACTTTTATGTAAAGTGCACTTTCCCTCTCCTCATAGCCTGTCACCAGAAACCAGTGCCATTCAAAAAAACTGAACTTTTTATCCTGATGCTTCAGCATCAGATAAGGCACAGGAATTCCTGCGTCTATTCTGCCGCAGATTGCTTCTGCCGCCATATGACTTTCCAATTCTGAAATAATCAAGTTCTCTTTTCCTTTCAGGCATAGATACTATCCTCTCTGCTTTCATAATTCTTTTTATTCATTATGCCTCATTTCCGGAATCTGTGCAATAATGAATGCTGCCATCATCAGTACACATCCGGTGATTTCTCTGCCTGACATGGTTTCTCCCAGAAACAGCGTTCCGCACACTGCAGAGAAAAATGCTTCCAGGCTCATGATCACTGTGGCAACAGCAGGTGGCGTATGTTTCTGCCCGGCAATCTGCAGAGTGAATGCTATGCTTACCTCCAGAACGGCAGTATACAGTATAGGCACCCCACAGTCGATTACCGCCTGAAACGCTATCTCCTCAAACAAAAGAGCCGGCACCAGAGACATTATTCCCGCCAGGAAAAACTGCATGAAAGAAAGCTTCAGCACATCCACCCTCTCCGAGTAGTAGTCGATAAGAAGTATCTGAAAAGAGTACGCTACAGCACATGCCATGACGAGGCCATCACCAAGCTGTATGGAAAAACCGTCGATAATGCAGAGAAGATACAGACCGAATGCAGCGATGGCAATGCCCAGCCATGTAAGAAAAGGTACTTTTTTCTTCATAAAAAGCAGTATTACCGGAACAATCACTATATCCATAGAAGTTATGAAACCAGCCTTGCCTGCCGTTGTAAATACTATTCCCACCTGCTGCAGCGAGCCGGCGACAAAATTGGCAAGGCCGCACAGAAGTGCACCCGTCAGCAGCTGCCGGTCCCTGAAAGGTGTGATCTGTTTCCTGTCAGCAGTCTGCTTGCTGCCATTAACCTTTCCTACTATGAAAATCACCGGCAGCAGTGCCAGAGAACCAAGAGTAAATCTGAAAAAACTGAATGTGAAAGGTCCTATATAATCCATCCCCATTTTCTGAAATATAAATGCCGACCCCCAGATCACAGCAGCCAGCAGCAGATAGATTTCTCCTTTTAATTTACGCATATATAAACTCCTTGAACCAGATATACCGACAGTTAAAACGGCTCCCGCAGGAGCCGTTTTACTGCATAATCATATTTTATTCTACAGAGGTTTCACTTCCGTTTCAAGGGTTATGTCGAGTTTTTCAGCATAAGCCAGATATTTGTCACATTCTTCATATGTGAGCATATCAGATGATATGAGTCCTGTCTGAGTATAGTCGTCATTCACAAACATCTTGGTGAAGAGGGATCCGCACTGTCCTGTCAGATACTGCTCTCCTGTGATTCCTGCGCGTCTGAAGGATTCTTCACATCCAGGTGCATAAAGGTATGTCTCAACAAGAACCTTCTTGCCGTCCTTTGTTCCGGTTGCTTCAACAACGAATGCTCCCTCGTCCTTCACAAGGCCTTCATCAAGGATTTCCTTGATCTCGTCATGATATTTAGGTGCAGGCGGCAGATGACTTACTATCACATCAAACGGTATGAAAGTATGACCTTTATATGTCTCCTCTTCTCTCTTCAGAAGCCCTGCTCTGTAAAGCGGTGTTGAAAATTCAATTCCTACTCCGCCATATTTGAAGTTGATGTTCTTGGCACCCTTGAAATGAGTATCCTTGTTCAGTCCCATATAAACTGTCTCATCGTGAGCGTGCTCCACCAGAGTCACAGGCTTCTCACATCCCTTGAAATGTCTTGTTACAGGCAGTGAATGCGGTTCAGTTTCAACTAACACACCATCTTTCAGTGCGAAAGTCGGGTCTGTCATATCCGACAATGCCGTAAACGGTGACCACCAGAACGGCAGGAATCTTTTAGCTTCAACGCCTTCATAAACCATCATCAGAATATCATCGCATGTATCCAGATATCTCATGGAACTCTTGGTTGCAACACACATCATTCCCGGTGCCGAGCCTGTTCCTATGATGGCCATCTTGCCGTTTTCCTTAAATTTCTTTCCATATTCGTCATACATGATCTGTACACATGTCGGCCACCACTCATCCAGAACATCTGTTGCAGCAAAGTCCTGATAATTTGCATTGACAGCGATTGCTGCATCCAGCACCTGCGGCGCAAATCTGATCGGCAGTGCATTCACTATCAGATCAACACCCCGGGCAACATCTATAATGCTGTTGACATCATTTGCATCCACGATAGCGCCTCTTGCCTTCGTCAGTATCTTTACAAGCTCATCCACCGCCTTCTGATCTACATCAGCGCAGATGATTTCACTTACGTTCGGTTCCTCATCCATTCTCTGGGCAACTGTCGAACCCTGTGCTCCTGTTCCTAATACCAGTATCTTTTTACTCATTATGTTCATCTCCTCTCAGATTAATGATCTGATCTGTATTTTATCTTTTATTATTTATCTGTCTGAATTACATTTTGTTTTCTTCTTTTTCTACGGCTCTTCCTATCAGCACAAGTACTATGCCTGCTGCTGCCAGTACAAGCCCTCCCCATTTGAGGATATCAAGAATCGTCGGAATCACAGTTCCGAAGGTGTCATAATCATCAGGACCCCATTCTCCATAATCGATCTCATACCACTGCAGCCACAGCTGTCCGACAAATGAGAACACACCTGCAATGATCATGTACAGGCCTACCCTCAGCGTATCGCCGAATGCCAGTCTCGTCTTCCTGTTGAGAGGATGTGCCTGCGGATCGCTCTTATACATTCCGCCGTACAGCCATTTAAAAATAAGGTATACAACAGGTCCCGTTCCTGTACCGATAAGTCCGATGAAGAAATAGTCTGTTCCGTTGATCAGAAGAGCAACTACTGCAATTATTATCGGGCATCCGCAGTAGAACACGAGTCCTGCTCTGCCGCCTTTCATGAAATACAGCCCCTTTTCTTTCCTGTCTTCTATCGGGTATTTTTTTCTCAGTCTGATTACAGCTATCGGCAGTATTATGTAAAGTGCCAGAATGAAAACTACCTCCATGCTTACCAGCGTCGTGAAATCTGACTGTGCCAGAATTACTGTAACTATTGCCAGAGAAATTATACCTACATAAGGTACTCCCTTTTTCCTGCTTACTTTCACCAGAAACTTCGGGCAGAGATTGTCATCCGCCAGAACGAAGAATCCCCTGGAGCCTGATGCCAGATATGTGTTGAAAATAGCACACTGTGAAATAATCGCTATCACCAGGAAAATGTATCCCCATGCGTCTCCCAGATGCGTGGTAAGTATTGATGCATATCCCACATTGTTTCCGCCGAAGCCGCCTTCTGTTGACCAGTCCTGCCAGCTTCCTGCAGGAAGGGATGCCAGACCGCCCAGCGTAGGCAGTATATATGTGAGAGCTACCAGAGGCATTGCTATAATCAGTCCCTTTGGTATTACCTGAGGATTCTTGACCTCGCCTGCCATATTGGAAATACACTCATAACCGCAGTACATCCATACACAGATGCATATGCCTCCTCCGAGGCTGTCAATGATGTTATAATCTTCAGGCATCATCGGATCCATAGGGTTTGTCTCCCAGTTGATGAAGCCCACCACGGCCACCAGAAGGAATGCCAGCACGATCAGTATTGACAGAATCGTACTTACCTTCTCGACCTCTTTAACACCCATGAGATTAATAATTGTAAAAATCAGTATCATTCCGATTTTAAGCACATGGACCGCAAGCTCCGACATTGGTATCATCTGACTCACGTAATCGGCTACCAGTGCTACATACACACCATTTGTTATGTACGTTGATACTGTTCCCCACCAGCCTGCCTGGAATCCCCAGAACTCTCCGAAGGCTTCTCTTACCCAGACATACACTCCGCCTTCCGACGGCAGTATCGCACCACACTCAGCTACCAGATTACTGATAGGGTATGCCCATATTATCGGGAATATCATAAGCAGAATAAGCGTCATCCCCGGTCCTGCTTCAGGAATCATTTCTTCAATACCGAAAGCTCCTGCACCGACCAGGCAGTAAAGCATGAATACGATACCGGCAACTTTGACGTCATATTTTTTTAATCCCGCTACACCATTTTGTCCCGTACCTAGTTGTTCCATATATCTTTCCTCCTGTCTTCTCTGTTATACCGGTTTCCTGTTCCGCCTCCTTCCAAAATGAAACTTTCTATTCTGATTTTAAAGTATATTCTGATAATTTTTCAATAACACCTTGGTGTTAGTATTGAAATTCCAACGAAAAACCTCGCAGGAAATTATCCTGCGAGGTTATATGCCATTATCGTGCTATATGGTTTCTGTCACCTGCTGCTGACTGATTTAAGCTCATTTGTACTGATATTTGATATCTTGAACACTATCTCATGCCGGCTCTGGGTTTCGGTTTTTCTGAAAATACTGTTGACGTGACGTTTCACTGTATTCTCCGAAATTGAGAGCTCTGCAGCTATCTGCTTATTACTCTTTCCCCTGTTGATATGATCCAGCACTTCCTTTTCCCGTTCAGTCAGATCATATCTTGCAGCTATCACCTCAACAGCATCCTCCGGAGCAACCTGTGATTCTGTAATATGCAGAGGATCCTTCTTGTAGAAATAATAGATGAAAAATCCGTTAAGCAGAGCATACATCAGTATCAGAGGATCAACAGCATATATATCCAGAAGGTTTTCTTCTGTCTTGTACCACGTGCTGTAATCCCAGTATGCAACCCACAGCATGTATCCTATCAGCACCGCCACCATTATCATGCTGGCATTGCGTGTACTGCCCTTCTCATATTTTCTTACCAGAATATACAGACATCTTATTCCTGCAATTATTATCAGCAGGGCATACAATGCGTTTATTATCTGCAGAGCTGTTTTGCCTGCACCGTTTTCAACAAGCAGTGCGTAGGAATCATATCTTCCCAGGTCTACAGACAGTATCTCTGAGCTGATGATATAGACGACAGACATGACCATTATCCATTTCATTCCTATCTCTTTCTCTGCCCTTATAAGCACTGCTATGACATTCACCCATGCAGTTACAAGGAAGCAGAACAGAATATCCGACAATGTAATCAGTGCGAAAACAACATCTCCGGGAGCATCCTCTCCAAGAAAATAATATGTCAGGAAATCCGTCAGCATATATACAAATATCGCACCGGCAAAAATGCATATTGCACTGTGCTGCCGGTCCCGTTCCTTGGCGCGAAGAATGATAGTCAGTGTGAGGGTCACTCCGCCCAGTATTATGACTGCTATATAGATCAGATTATATATATTATTCGATATAGAATTCATTTTATCATGATACTCAAAGATCCCCGGAATTATCCGGCAGTGTACTCTTTGCAGATCTTACCTCCGATAATATGTTCCTTGACTATCTGAGCTGCCTTATCTTCTGTAAGATTGATATAAATAGTTCTGGTACCGTCCTCGTCAAATA
>JBJESR010000089.1:0-3701 GCA_051882895.1 Lentihominibacter sp. | reverse complement strand
GTTGAAAGGAGAATCTAGTATGGCTAGATATTATGCAGAACAGGCATTGGGAATGCTGGAAACAGTAGGAATGGTTCCTGCTCTGGAAGCATGTGACAAGATGCTCAAGGCTGCTGAAGTTGAACTGATATCATATGAAAACGTAGGTTCAACACTGGTAACCATCTTCATCAAGGGAGACGTGGCTGCTGTAAAATCATCAGTCAAGGCTGGAGCAGAGGCTGCAGAGCCTATAGGCAAGCTGACTGCTACAAAGGTTATCCCGCGCCCGATCAAGCCTGTAGGTGAGATCGTATCGATTTATGACGTGGATACGCAGTGCGACGAAGAGCTCGTTGAACCGTCAAACACAGGAAGAACTGAAGCTCTGGGAATGATAGAAACCTTCGGTATCGTGTTCTGTATTGAAGCTGCAGACGCAATGTGCAAGGCAGCAGATGTTGAACTTATCGGTTTTGAGAACACTGCATCCGGATATATTTCCGCACTGGTATCAGGAGATGTGGGAGCATGTAAAACAGCAGTTGAAGCAGGTATCAAAGCTGTAGAAGAAATGGGTACTGAGGTATACAGCTCCATCGTTATCGCAAGACCTCATGAAGATCTGAAGAAGATCACATGCCAGTATTCACTGGATAAATTACTTCCTTACGGAGTTGAATAATAATGAGAATTATAGATCATGATTTACTGTCAATTCAGGAGGCTCGTATTCTGGCGGAAAATGCATATGAAGCTCAGAAGGCTCTGGCGGCTTTCCCTCAGGAGAAACTGGATGAAATTGTTGAACGCATGGCTGAAGCAATATCCAAACATACTAAAGAGCTTGCGGTCATGTCCAGTGACGAGACTGATTACGGAAAATGGCAGGACAAGTACATAAAGAACCGTTTTGCATGTGAATACGTTCCGGCAAAGCTGAGAGGTATGAAATGCGTAGGGATAATAGGCAGAGATGATAATCAGAAAATCATGGATGTCGGTGTTCCGATGGGAGTGATCGCAGGCTTATGTCCTGCAACAAGTCCTGTTTCAACTACGATATATACCGCATTGGTGGCAGTAAAATCCGGAAATGCAGTTGTATTCTCACCTCATCCGAGAGCCAGAAACACGATTGCTAAAACTCTGGATATCATGATTCAGGCGGCAGAGGGTTATGGTCTGCCGGAGGGAGCACTTTCCTATCTGCATACGGTCACACCGTCAGGTACGAAAGAACTCATGAATCATAAATCGACTTCGCTGATTATGAATACCGGAGTGCCGGGTATGCTGGAAGCTGCTTACAGCTCAGGAAAACCGGTAATCTACGGAGGAACGGGCAACGGACCGGCATTTATAGAAAGAACTGCTGATATCCATCAGGCGGTAATGGATATAATTGCCAGCAAAACCTTTGATAATGGTGTCGTTTCAGCGGCAGAACAGTCCATAGTAGTGGACAGCTGCATAGCCGGAGAAGTAAAAGCTGAGCTGGAGGCTAACGGCGGGTGGTTTATGAATGAAAACGAAGCGGAGAAGCTCGGTTCGATGTTCTATTTCCCGGATGGGTCCCCGAATCCTGAAATGGTTGGAAGGACAGCTGAAGAGCTTGCTCAGATGGCAGGATTTACTGTTCCTGCAGGAACAAGAGTCCTGATTTCACCGCAGAAATACGTATCAGAAAAAAATCCATATTCCAGAGAAAAGCTCTGCCCTGTACTGGCTTACTACATTGAGGATGACTGGATGCATGCATGTGAAAAATGCATAGAGCTCCTTTTATCTGAGAGGAACGGTCATACTCTTGTGATTCACTCCAATGACGAAGAGGTCATCAGACAGTTCGCATTGAAGAAGCCGGTAGGCAGGATGCTGGTGAATACACCAGCTGTCTTCGGAAGCATGGGTGCCACATCGAATCTTTTCCCGGCAATGATACTGGGAAGCGGATCTGCCGGACAGGGAATCACTTCAGACAATGTATCTCCGATGAATCTGATTTATATCCGTAAGGTGGGTTATGGAGTCAGAAGGATTGAAGATATAGGTATGGGTATCCCGGAAGGGGCTCCGCAGAATTCGGAAACAATTCCATCTGCGGCTGCTGCCGGTGACAGTGAAAACATGCAGGTGCTGCAGCAGCTGCTTGAACAGATATTAAAGAATCTGTCATAGCACAGCATGCGGCAATGTTCAAATAAATCGTTATAACCAAGAAATCAAGAAAGAAGAGAGGTAAGAAGTTTGGATATTCGTGAATTTTCAAATAAGCTTGCAGAAGCTACAAAAAACATGTCCGATGAAGAACGCACAGCTCTCATGAAAATGTTCGAAAGTGTATCGGGCGATATCGCACAGGTTGCACCAGCGCAGGCTGCAGCACCGGCGACAGCTCCGGGAGGCCATCCGGCATACTACTCATCCATCGCTGCAGCAACAACAGAAGTTGATGAAGACGGAGTACCGGTAGGGCCGACTGAACGTCTCGTTAAGCTAAAGGAAAACTTCCTGAAACAGGTTCCTTCAATCACTACATACAGAGCACGCGCGGTAACAAAAATCACAAAGGAAAACCCTGGAATGCCGAAGATACTTCTTCGTGCAAAATGCTTCCGTTACTGCTGCGAAACAGCTCCCCTGGTTATACAGGACAACGAGCTGATTGTAGGTGCACCGAACGGAGCTCCAAGAGCAGGGGCTTTCTCACCTGATATCGCATGGAGATGGATGGTGGATGAAATTGATACAATCGGTGATCGTCCTCAGGATCCGTTCTACATTTCTGAAGAAGACAAAAAAATAATGCGGGAAGAACTGTTCCCGTTCTGGGAAGGCAAATCCGTTGATGAATACTGCGAGAGCCAGTATCGTGAAGCAGGTGTCTGGGAGCTGTCAGGAGAATCATTCG
Source organism: Lentihominibacter sp. (assembly GCA_051882895.1). Taxonomy (GTDB): domain Bacteria; phylum Bacillota; class Clostridia; order Peptostreptococcales; family Anaerovoracaceae; genus Lentihominibacter. The sequence goes on along the minus strand of JBJESR010000089.1, from coordinate 808 downwards.
TATCAGACTGCTCATATCACGCTGTAAACGGAGGCGGAGACTCAAACCCTGGGTATGACGTTATCCTGATGAAAAAAGGTATGCTGGATATTCAGCAGGAAGCAAGAGATCATCTGGCTCAGCTGGATTATGAGAATCCGGAAGATCTCGACAAGATCTATTTCTATAAATCTGTTGTAGAAACTACTGAAGGTGTAATGGCTTATGCGAAGCGTATGTCACAGTATGCTGCAGAGCTGGCTGCTAAAGAAGCTGACCCCAAGAGAAAAGAAGAACTTCTCAAGATTTCAGAAGTAAATGCTAAAGTACCTGCTCACAAACCGGAAACCTTCTGGGAAGCTATTCAGTCGGTATTCACAGTTGAATCACTCCTTCCGGTAGAAGAAAACCAGACAGGTATGTCCATAGGACGTGTAGACCAGTATATGTACCCGTTCTACAAGGCAGATATCGAATCGGGAAGAATCAATAATTTCCTCGCATTTGAACTGGCAGGATGTATGCTTGTCAAGATGTCTGAAATGATGTGGATAACAAGCGAAGGCGGTTCAAAATTCTTCGCAGGATATCAGCCGTTTGTAAACATGTGCGTAGGCGGTGTTACAAGATCAGGACAGGATGCTACAAATGAACTGACTTATCTGCTTATGGATGCTGTAAGACACGTTAAGATTTATCAGCCGTCGCTGGCATGCAGAATCCACAATAAGTCGCCTCAGAAATACATGAAGAAAATCGTTGATGTAGTACGTTCAGGAATGGGATTCCCGGCATGTCACTTCGACGATACACATATCAAGATGATGCT
>JBJESR010000088.1:0-3709 GCA_051882895.1 Lentihominibacter sp. | reverse complement strand
TGTGCGCATGATCCGGTGAGATTCCGGAACCGACAGTAAAGTCTGGATGGAAGAAGATATATGCTTTAACTTGTAAGTTTATATTAATGTGTATATGATGCTCTGAAACTTTGGTTTCAGAGTTTTTTTATCAGGTGACACCTGATATTTCGATGCGGATGTACTGAGCCCTGGACAGATATATGTTCAGGGTTTTTCTTTTTCGGAGGAATAATTATGAATACAGAATATATGAAGCTGGCGCTGGAGCTGGCAGAAAAGGGCTGCGGTCATGTGAACCCCAATCCCATGGTGGGCGCAGTCATTGTCAAAGATAACAGAATAATCGGCAAAGGCTATCACAGATGCTTCGGTGACCTTCATGCAGAGCGCGCTGCACTGGCAGACTGCAGCGAATCCACCGACGGAGCTGAAATATATGTGACACTGGAGCCATGCTGCCATTACGGCAAACAGCCCCCATGCACCGATGCCATAATAGAAGCCGGAATAAAGCACGTTATAGTCGGCTCCCCCGATCCCAATCCCCTCGTTGCCGGCAAAGGCATAAAGATATTGAGGGATCACGGAATCAAGGTGACGCAGAACGTGATGCGAAAGGAATGTGATGAGCTTAATTACGTTTTCATGCATTACATGAAAACCGGACTTCCGTATGTTGTCATGAAATATGCCATGACCATGGACGGCAAAACAGCAGCCAGAACCGGTGAAGCCCGATGGATAACCGGTGAATCAGCCAGAAAAAACGTTCATCATGACAGAAACAGATATTCCGGCATCATGATAGGTACCGGCACATTGCTGGCTGATGATCCCCTCCTCACCTGCAGACTCCCCGGCGGCAGAAACCCTGTAAGGATAATATGCGACTCTCAGCTGAGGACACCGCTGACATCACAGATCGTCAGAACCGCAGCTCATGTCCCGACTATTATAGCCACATCATCAGAAGACGCTGACAGGATCAGCAGTCTCAAAGAAAAAGGATGTGATGTCCTCATCATCCCTGAGAAAGACGGTCACCTGGATCTCAATGAGCTTATGCGGATTCTGGGTGAAATGAAAATTGACAGCATTCTTCTGGAGGGCGGCAGCCAGCTGAACTGGTCGGCACTGGAAGCCGGCATCGTAAACAGAGTGCATACCTATATCGCACCTAAACTGCTGGGAGGCAAATCCGCACCGTCCCCTGTAGGCGGCACCGGTGTCAGCATACCGGATGATGCCTTCCTGCTGAGCGAACCGAAAATAACCGTTATAGATAATGATATCCTGCTTGAAAGCGAGGTGATCAGATGTTCACAGGAATAATCGAAGAGCTTGGAACAATTAAGAACATTAAGAAGAATCCTGCTTCTGCAGTCCTGACCATAGATGCAGAAACAGTTCTGGAGGATGTTTCCCTAGGCGACAGCATTGCAGTAAACGGCGTATGCCTGACAGTAACCAGCTTTACAGACTCCTCATTCACAGCGGATGTGATGCATGAGACTCTTAACCGATCCTCTCTTGGCAGGCTCGGTACCGGAAGCAGAGTCAATCTGGAACGAGCCATGAAAGCAGACGGCAGGTTCGGCGGTCACATAGTGTCAGGACATATTGACGGCACCGGAACTGTCTCGAATATAAAAAAGGACGACAACGCTGTCTGGTACACCATCAGGACCTCATCTGACATCATGCGGTATATCGTGGAAAAAGGCTCTATAGCCATAGACGGTATAAGCCTGACAGTAGCATGGACAGATGAAGAAAGCTTCAAGGTGTCTATCATCCCCCATACTTCAGCCAGCACCACACTTGCTCTGAGAAAACCGGGAGATATAGTGAACCTGGAAAACGACTGCATCGGCAAATATGTCGAAAAACTTCTCCAGCCCTACCGCAAAACCGGCGGCATCACGAGAGAGTTCCTTTTGCAGAACGGTTTCTGATAACGTTTGCTGCAGAATTACACAATAAATAAAATTCAACCACAGGAGGTAATACATAAATGTTTCAATTCAACACAATAGAAGAAGCTCTGGAGGATCTCCGAAAAGGCAGGATAATCCTCTGCACTGACGATCCTGACAGAGAGAATGAAGGAGATATGATATGCGCTGCCGAATTCGCAACGACAGAAAATGTCAACATGATGGCAAGCGCCGCCAAAGGCCTTATCTGCATGCCTATGAGCGCTGAATACTGCACAAGGCTGCAGTTCCCTCAGATGGTAAGCGAAAACACGGACAACCACGAAACAGCTTTTACAGTCTCCATCGACCACGTTAACACTACAACAGGCATATCTGCCGAAGAACGTGGCTACACAGCTCGTGCATGTGTGGATGAAAACTCCAGGCCTGAGGATTTCAGACGTCCCGGCCACATGTTCCCTCTCAAGGCCAAGAAAAACGGCGTCCTGGAGCGAAACGGACACACCGAGGCCACAGTGGATCTGCTGAGACTTGCAGGTCTTAAAGAATGCGGACTCTGCTGTGAGGTCATGAAGGAAGATGGTACCATGATGCGTACTCCTGAGCTGATTGAGCTTGCAAAGGAACATGATTTCAAGTTCATCACCATCAAGGACCTGCAGAACTACCGCAAACGTCACGAGAAGCTGGTGGAATGTGAAGCTGTGGTCAACATGCCTACAAAATACGGTGATTTCAAAGCCTACGGCTATATCAACAAGCTGAACGGCGAGCACCATGTAGCCCTCGTCAAGGGTGAAATCGGTGACGGCAAAAATCTTCTCTGCCGTGTACACTCGGAATGTCTGACGGGAGACGCCTTCGGCTCCCTCCGCTGCGACTGCGGCCAGCAGCTGGCTTCCGCCATGACTCAGGTGGAAAAGGAAGGACGCGGCATCATCCTGTATATGAGACAGGAAGGCAGGGGTATCGGTCTCATCAACAAGCTCAAGGCCTATGAGCTTCAGGATGGCGGAATGGACACTCTGGATGCCAATCTGGCCCTGGGTTTTGCCGGAGATCTCCGTGAATATTTCATCGGAGCACAGATACTTAAAGATCTGGGGGCCAAAGAGCTGAGACTTCTCACCAACAACCCGGACAAAGTATACCAGCTTGCGGACTTCGGTATGGAAATCATCGAACGAGTACCTATCCAGATGGCTGCAACAGTCAACGATCTCTTCTACCTCAAGACAAAACAGAAGAGAATGGGTCATATCCTTGACTACAAATAATGTCTGCGCGCCATGACCGCAGGCACTTGATAAAATAAAACACGAATAAATTCCGGCACTGCCGGATCATAACAGAAAGGAAATGTAAAATGAACGTATTTGAAGGAAAACTGGTCTCAAAGAAAATAAGAGTAGGCATCATCGCCGCAAGATTCAATGAATTTATCACATCAAAGCTTCTCTCAGGCGCCATCGACACTCTGAAGCGTCACGATGTTTCAGAGGACGATATCGATATAGCATGGGTTCCGGGAGCTTTTGAGATTCCTCTCATCGCATCCAAGATGGCTTCAAGCGGTAAATACGATGCCGTTATCTGCCTGGGTGCTGTAATCAGAGGTGCTACTACCCACTACGATTATGTATGCAATGAAGTGTCAAAGGGAATCGCTCAGGTTTCACTGTCAAGCGGCATTCCTGTAATGTTCGGAATCCTCACTACAGAGAATATTGAACAGGCCATCGAGCGAGCAGGCACAAAAGCCGGAAACAAAGGTTCAGACTGTGCTG
>JBJESR010000087.1:0-18521 GCA_051882895.1 Lentihominibacter sp. | reverse complement strand
CTCTCTACGGAATCCAGACAGGAACTGTAGAAGACGACATGGGATGGACTGTTGAGGTTAAATAACTGCTGAAGTTTACTCTTGAGGGTAAATAATCTGAGAATATTTTAAAGGAGCTGTTGCACCTCCGGCCGGATTGCGTATCGATCTGTCTGATCAGATTGATCTTATTGATCGAATTGATCGAAGCGCTGATTGATATCAGGCAGGCCGGCCGGAGCAGCGGCTCCCTTTTCTTTTTTTCCAGACGGGCGAGGCAGGGACTGGCGCAGTCAGCTCACTGAGAATTTACGAAATCAGCAAATACAGACCCCGATTTCGAAAAAGAAAGGGCCTAAATGGAAATATTCAGGACTTATTTCGCAATTATAAATGCACCTGGTCCTGCTTATATTTGAATTATTGTAAATAAATAGATATTCATTTCGAAAATGCCGTTTCTGGAACCCTGTTTCGAAACAGGAATTTTCAAATTTCTGGGAATTGATTAAAACTGTTTCGAAACAGCATGTAAAAATATCGATTTTCGAAAGTTCTCAGAGCCCCGGCATAATTTACGAAGCTCAGCAAGTTATGCCAATCGTGATTTTTACAGAATATCTATATACTCATCATTGAGGGCCTTGTTCATGCTGCGCACTGCACAGAACTTGCCGCACATTGAGCAGCTGTCCTCAATTTCAGGGGCTCGCTCATCCCTGATACGTTTTGCTGTCTCAGGGTCGATAGAGCATTCCCACTGCTTTTCCCAGTCGAATTCCCTTCTGGCGTCAGCCATCCTGTCGTCGATATCTCTGGCATGAGGAACATGCTTGGCAATGTCAGCTGCATGGGCAGCGATTTTTGATGCGATGATTCCCTGCTTCACATCATTGACATCAGGCAGCGCCAGATGCTCAGCCGGTGTGACATAACAGAGAAATGCGGCACCTGCAGATGCGGCTACAGCACCTCCGATAGCTGACGTGATGTGATCGTAGCCCGGTGCAATATCCGTCACGATAGGGCCCAGCACATAAAACGGCGCACCCATGCAGATAGTCTGCTGAATTTTCATATTAGCTTCGATCTGATCCAGCGGCATATGTCCCGGACCTTCCACCATCACCTGCACATCCTTTTCCCATGCACGCTTGGTCAGCTCGCCCAGGCGAACCAGCTCCTCGATCTGGCATACATCGCTGCCGTCGGCAAGACAGCCCGGACGGCACGCATCCCCGAGAGATATGGTCACATCGTATTCTCTGCAGATTTCCAGGATTTCATCGTAATACTCATAAAACGGATTTTCGTTTCCTGTCATGCTCATCCATGCGAAAACCAGAGAGCCGCCACGGGAGACTATGTTCATTTTGCGCTTGTGCTTCTTTATCTGGTCAATGGTCTTCCTTGTGATTCCACAGTGAAGGGTCACAAAGTCCACGCCGTCTTCTGCATGAAGTCTGACAACATCGATAAAGTCTTTTGCTGTAAGCGTCGCCAGATCCCGCTGGTAATGAATCACGCTGTCATAAACCGGAACAGTGCCGATCATTGCCGGGCACTCGCTGGTCAGCTTCTGTCTGAAGGGCTGAGTATTGCCGTGGGAGGAAAGATCCATTATTGCTTCAGCACCCATGTCCACAGCAGCCATCACCTTCTGCATCTCAACGTCGTAATCCTTGCAGTCCTTAGAAACACCCAGATTTACGTTTATCTTGGTGCGGAGCATTGATCCCACACCATTAGGCTCAAGACATTTGTGCCTCTTATTGGCGCATATCGCCACCTGACCTCTGGCAACCAGATCACGTATCTCCTCGGCACTGCGATATTCCTTTTCTGCCACAGCCTTCATCTGATCTGTAATTATCCCCATTCTGGCAGCTTCCATCTGTGTATGATAGTTCATAGTTTTCACCTCTTATGTACAATCCGGAAATATCTCCGCGATATTCCCTAACAATTAAAAAAACGGAACACCTGATCCGGGTGCTCCGTCTGAAATATTCGTCTTATCCTTTTCCTACGTTGGCATTATCCAAATCAGGTATAAGGGTCGAGGTTCGCAACCTCCTCTCAGCCTGTCTACAAGCTCCCCTGCTATTCAGTTATACTGGTGTTATACCACATACCGGCACTAAAGTCAATGTGATTCACTGATTACGCCCATCCCTTCTGCTTACCTGCGCAGGCTCAATATAACACCCAGTGCCATGGAAAGGAACGCTGCCATGATTGTCTGGTATTCCGGCGGCAGCATGAAGGTCACCGTATGTGCCGGGAACCAGAAAAGCGGTATTGTCCGGAGCACTATAAAGCTGTAGAAGGTTTTCCAGTCCACCGCATCAGCAATATCGTTCAGAGACGGCAGCTTACCACCCCTGACGGAGCCGCTGTCTGCCGCCGCTGCACCGCCCGGTTCAGAGCTTCTGACGGATACACTGTCCCGCCGCAGCTCCAGACATTTATCAGTCATTTTATGAAAAGCCATCATCACAGGTCCGAAAGTGGCATTCATGAAAATGCTGGTGGCCGCAGCCTTTACAAACAGGCTGCCTTCACCCGGCAGCACACCGCTGTGCAGAAGGGCATCGACTCCTCCGCTGTAGAGCTTCAGCATCAGCGCCAGGACCGCACCGATAATTCCCCATACAGCCGCCCTGGCCGCCAGAGAATCAGGCAGACTCCAGGTGCCCGATGTGATACGCCCGGCAGCAAACTCTCCTATGGTCGCCAGCAGTGCGAATTTTACAAACCCCATTATCATGGGATGGTCCGATGACAGCATGCGAAAGACCTCTCTCGATGCCGGTATCACCAGTATCAGCAGAAAGATCCCTACTACAGCCCCACAGCACAAGGGAATCAGAAGCCCCTGATATTTACGGCAAGGTCTGCCATCCGGCAGATTCCGGCCGCTATTCATCAGTCTCTCCATCCTGGACCTGCTTTACAGAATCCCACAGCCGTTTAAACTGCGGCAGCGCTTTAATGATGGTTTCATGGGACGTACAGTAGGCCAGCCTGATATATCCGGGACATCCGAACGCTGTTCCCGGAACGATCACCAGTCTGAACTCCTTGGCTTTTTCTGCGAAACGGATATCATCATCTATCGGAGATTTCATGAACAGATAGAACGCACCCTGAGGCTTCACACATTCGTATCCGATTTCCGTAAGGCCATTATACAGAGCATCCCTGTTTTCTCTGTAATGGCTCACATCAACCTTTTCATCGACGCATTCACTGACAGCAAGCTGCATTATGGAGGGTGCATTGACAAAACCCAGTATCCTGTTGGCAACAGATGCCGCTGATCTGATCATCTCTGAATCATCCGCTTCATCAGGTATCACCAGATATCCTATGCGCTCTCCTGCCAGCGACAGAGATTTGCTGTAGGAATAACCCACTATTGTATTATCATAATACTTCGTTATATACGGCACCTCGGTATCACCGTAAACAAGCTCCCTGTAAGGTTCATCAGAAAACAGGTAAACAGAAGTCCCGAAAAATTCCTGCCGTTCGCTGAGAACTTCAGCCACGCCTTTTATCACGTGTTCCGGATACACTACGCCTGTCGGATTGTTGGGTGAATTGATTATAACCATTTTCGTCTTACTGCTGATGGCATCACTCAGTTCTGCCAGATCAGGATAAAACTCGGGCGGCGGGCATTCAGCTCTGACAATCTCCGCTGATACGTTGGACGCATAATTGTCATACTCACCGAAATACGGCGACAGCACCACGACCTCGTCACCGGGATCCAGCAGAGTTTTCATCGCCACATTCAGCCCTCCTGCAGCCCCGACGGTCATCAGAATATTTCTGCCGCTGAAGCTGGTGCCGAACCTGCGGTTAAGGTTCTCTGCAATTATATTCCGGGCATTTTCGTGTCCTGCATTATTCATATACCCGTGAACTGTGACCTGATCTTCCCTCGCCATCAGTTCTGCCAGTGCAGCTCTGAGAGCCGGAGGCGGCGGAAAGCATGGATTGCCCAGGCTGAAATCGTACACATTTTCCGCACCGTGGATTTCAGCCAGCTTTCTGCTGTCCTCAAACATAGCACGTATCAGCGAGCTCCCCGTAACGTGCTTTTTCATATTCTCTGCAATCAAATCAATACCCCCTTCTGACTAATCCTCACCGTATACTCTGACTTTCTCACCATCCAGGATTCTGCCGACACCCAGTGCCAGAGCCTCCATCTCACGTTCTCCCGGAATAATCTCCACAGGTGCGATAAATTTCACACGATCCGAAACCATCTGCGTCATCTTCTGTGAGTATGCCATACCGCCGGTCAGAATTATGTAATCTATCCGTCCGTCAAGTACAGGTGCCAGCTCTCCGATGCCTTTGGCGATCTGGTATGCCTGAGCCTCGTAGACAGCTTCAGCTTTCTTATCTCCTGAGGCTATCATCGCCTCAATTTCCCGGCAGTCCTGAGTACCCAGATAGGCCTTCATGCCGCCAAGCCCCCGTACCTTCTGCATCATTTCCCTGCGGTTGAATCTGCCTGAATAGCATAAATCTATGATGTAAAGCAGCGGTATCGAGCCTGCCCGTTCAGGTGAAAAAGGACCTGCATCATCCCTTATGGCGTCTATTATTCTGCCTTCATGGTGTATGCTTATGGAGATGCCGCCTCCCAGATGGGCGACGATCAGATCAAGTTTCTCATATTCTGTCCCGTGAGCCGCCGCAACCTCTCTGGCTACAGCTTTCATATTCAGCACATGGCACATACTTTCCCGCTTCACATCAGGCATGCCGGTTATGCGGGCAATGTCATCAAATTCATCCGATGTGACGCAGTCATAGATGTATGCCGGTATCCCGAGAGGATCAGCGATTTTCCTGGCCAGCAGCGCACCCAGGTTCGAAGCATGAGGGGAAGCTTTACCGCTTCTGATAGCCTCCACCATCGCATCATTTACCAGGTAACCTCCTGACTTCATGTGGGGCAGCAGCCCGCCCCGGCCTGCTACAGCCGACAGCTGCTCTGCCGCTATATTCCATCGCCCCATGCAGTCCTGTATAAGTCCGGCTCTGAAATCCTCCTGCTCCAGAATATCGTCAAAAGGCGCCAGCTCGTCGGGGCTGTGAGCTATCGATTCACTGTAAAGCTGCCTTCCGCCTTCAAAATATGCCACTTTTGTCGATGTTGATCCGGGATTTATCACAAGTATTTTATAATCCATGCTTTGCCTCCTGAGCTGCGATGGCCGCAGCGAAAATCAGTGAATAGTATTTTTCTTCGGCTGATGCTCCTCTGGATACAACAACCACAGGGGCATCGGCACCGACGATGAGTCCTGCCATCTTCGCACCGGCTGCACACATCAGGGATTTGGCCACCAGATTTCCCGCTGTCATGTCCGGCATCAGCCATATATCCGCATCTCCTGCCACCGGGCTTTCGTAATGCTTGACGGCTGCTGCCTCCTTATCAAACATCAGGTCAAAGGAAATAGGACCCTCAACAATACAATCCTTCAGCACACCCTCCTGATTCCATTTTTTAAGCTGTACCGCGTCTACAGATGCGATCATACGGGGATTCACCTCTTCAGTGGCACACAGAGCAGCCACCTTAGGACAGTCACGGCCAAGCTGCTTCATGATGCCGACTGCGTTTTCCACGATATGGCGTTTCTGCTCAGCATTCGGTGTCAGCAGCATGCCTCCGTCCGTCAGTATAATCAGCTTATGATAGGCAGGTATCTGGAAAAGCCCCGCATGGGAAAGCACACCGCTTCCCTTGATTCCCGTTTCTCTGTTTACCACTTCCTTAAGCAGACGGGCTGTAGGCAGGATACCTTTCATGATGATGTCCGCCCTGCCTTCACGAACCAGAGCGACCGCTTCTGCGGCCGCTTTACCGTCATCCGGCTCATTTATTATCTCTATATCATTGACAGGTATTGACAGTTTTTCCTCATCTATGATGGCCCTTATTCTGGCCTCATCTCCGATCAGCACCGGCTGCGTCACGCCCTGTCTGCACCCCTCGGCTATCCCCTCGAGAGTATGCCTGTCATGGGCAGCGGCCACCACAGTTCTTTTTATCGTCTTCGTGCCTTTTACAAAGCTTATCAGGTCTTCGTAGCTGTTAATCATTTCCCTTTACTCCTTTTTTCTCTGAAGTTCAAATTTAAGCTTGCTGTGATTGCATCCGTAGCAGAAGTAGATTCCGAGGCCTACAGCTGTCCACACCAGGAAAGCTATCCACGTCACTGCCGCCAGCTGTATTGCCAGAAATGCACAGAGCACCATTGCCGCAATCGGAATAAACGGTACAGCCGGAACAGAAAAACCCCTCTTCATATCAGGACGTTTTTTCCTCAGAACTATAACTGTAACAGAAACGATGAAGAATGCCCACAGTGTTCCGATATTGCAGAGCTCCGCAATGGTTCCGATAGGCAGAATTCCTGCCAGTACGCAGCCCAGAGCCCAGACAAATATAACAGCTTTATCCGGAACACCGTTTCTGCTTACCTTGGAGAAAGTCTCCGGTATCATGCCGTCTCTCGACATTGAATAGATAAGCCTGGATTCGCTTCCCAGCAGCACCAGCACTCCTGTCGTCAGTCCTGCTATGGCACCTACCGATACGAGAGCTGAGCCCCAGCGGATTCCCACTTCATTGAGGGCGAAGGCAACCGGTGCGGCTACTCCTTCATAAGCACTGTATTTAACAACACCTGTAAGCATCAGTGTCACGATGATGTACAGAACTGTTGCAATAAGCAGAGATGCCATGATCCCCTTCGGCATGTTTTTCTGCGGGTCCCTGACTTCCTCTGCAGAATTGGCAATGGCATCAAAGCCCAGATATGCGAAGAACACTATCGCTGCTCCGGAGAAAACTCCTCCCCATCCGAAAGGCAGGAACGGGCTGTAGTTTGATGTATCCACATGACGTGCAACCAGCACAATAAATACAAGTATTACTGCAATTTTAACAAAAACCAGCACATTGTTCAATTTGGCACTTTCTTTGGTGCCTTTGAGCTGCAGCAGTGCCATTACCGAAATGATAATGATTGCCGGCAGGTTGATGATTCCTCCGCTGAAAGGATCTGCCATCAGAGAAGGTGGTATATCTATGCCGAAAAGGGCCAGTATGTTGGCTGCATAGGCTGACCAGCCTACGGCAATTGCAGACATTGCCACTACGTATTCCAGGGTAAGACACCAGCCTATAAACCATCCGAAGGCCTCACCCAGCCCCACATATGCGAAGGTATACGAGCTTCCGGATGCAGGCATGGAGGATGCCAGCTCTGCATAGCACAGAGCGGCACATGCGCAGGCAAGCCCTGCCAGTATGAATGACAGTATGAGCCCCGGACCGGCATGCTCGGCCGCTGCCACCCCTGTGATAACAAATATTCCCGAGCCGATGATAACGCCGACACCCATCATCGTAAGCTCGAAGGCGCCCAGGCTCCGTTTCAGCTGACCGCCATGCTTGTGGCTCCCTATGATATCCTCAAGAGGAAGCTTGCGCAGATAATTTTCTCTCATAATGAAATCCCCTTACTGAAGGCTGCGATATTAAGATCTTCAAACCCCTTTTTCACATTTCTCCTTATCATTGTCTCCCAGTCCAGCTCCTCAAGGCCCATTGCCTTCACCAGAGCGCCCAGAAGGATGATGTTCATCGCTCTGCTGTTGCCCAGTTCCTCTGCCAGCTCTGCCGCTCTGAACACCTGAACATCTGCTTTTGATGCGAGTTCCTCTATAATTCCCTGAGGATATCCGGCAGTTCCCATAAGTATCGGTCCCGACGGAATCTCATGATCGTTTATGACCAGTTTCCCGCCGGGCTTCAGGTGATCAAGCCACCTGAGAGCTTCCATCTTCTCGAAAGCGACGATAACATCCGCCTGGCCTCTGCCGATTATCGGCGAGAAGACTTTATCTCCATATCTGATCTGAGTGCTGACACTGCCGCCTCGCTGGCTCATGCCGTGAATTTCAGACATTTTGACATCGTATCCTGCATTGACAAGCCCCTCTGAAAGTATCTTACTGGCGAGGATGGTTCCCTGACCTCCGACGCCTACCAGCAGAATGTTTCTGGTTTCACTCATGCTTTTTACACCTCCTTCATTGCGATAGCATCAAACGGACATACCTGCATGCAGACACCGCACCCGGTGCAGGTGTTCTCGTCGATATGGACATCATCTGCAGCATAAATGGCAGGGCAGCCTGTTTTCGTACACAGTCTGCAGTTTCTGCATTTTTCCTGATCCACACGGCACTGCTTCTTTGCCAGATCAAATTCTTCCCGGTCCTGACTGCTGTATTTCTTGAGAATACACGGCCACCTGGTGATAATGACGGTAGGTTCATCCTTGGCAAGAGCATCGTCCAGTGCAGCATCGACTTCATCCAGCTTCAGAGGGTTCACAGTATAGATGTTCTCCTCCTTCATGCCGATGGCTCTGCAGAGCATCGGTATATCAACCTCGGAAGTCTCTTCTCCCATGAGAGTTAAGCCTGTTCCCGGGTTCTGCTGATGCCCGGTCATACCTGTAATCCTGTTATCGAGTATCACCGATACACTGTTTCCTTTATTGTAGACTGTACCCATCAGGCTGTTTATGCCCGAATGGAAAAATGTCGAATCTCCGATAACTGCAACTGCCTTCTGTTTTCTTCCTGTCTTTTTTAATGCTGTCGATGCGCCATGACCGCTGCTGATACTTCCTCCCATGCAGAAGCACGTGTCTATGGCGTTGAGAGGCGGTGCCGAGCCGAGGGTATAGCATCCGATATCTCCTGTAATGACTATATCCTTCTTTTTGCTCAATACATAGAAAAATCCTCTGTGAGGACAGCCTGCGCACAAGGTCGGCGGCCTGCCTTCTGCCTTGAGTTCACTTTGCAGTATCCTGCCTTCACCGTTTTCTTCATCGGTACGTCCCATCTGACCGATACAGCTTCCCACCGATTCCCTGACGATGTCGGGGTTCAGCTCATCGTATGAAGGAATCAGTTCCTTGCCGATACATTCAATGCCGGCTTCCCTGATGTGACGCTGCAGATACGGGTCCATCTCCTCCACAACATATAGCTCATCTACGCTGTCTGCGAAGCTGCGTATCAGATCCACAGGTACAGGCCAGGTCATTCCCAGCTTCAGATAGGATGCATCCTCACCGAACACTTCCCGGGCATACTGGTATGCTACGCCGGAGCTGACAACTCCGATTTCTCTGCCGTTGTATTCCGGTCTGTTGATTTCTGCAGTGTTGGCATAATCTGTCATCCGCTTTATCCTGTCTTCCATTTCAACCCTCAGCACCTTGGCATTTGCAGGGGTTGCCACAAATTTGCGGATGTTTTTCTCATAAGGCACATGTTCTTTTCTCACACGCTCTCCAAGCTCCACAAGTCCTTTGCTGTGGCATACTCTGGTGGTCATATGTAAAAGGACAGGCGTGTTGAATTTCTCGGAAAGCTCCAGTCCCAGCTTCATGAAATCCTTTGATTCCTGGCTGTCGGAGGGTTCCAGCATAAGAACTCTGGCTGCCTGGGCATAGTTGCGGTTATCCTGTTCATTCTGCGAACTGTGCATCCCCGGATCGTCAGCGGAAACCAGCACACAGCCGCCCGTCACTCCTGTATACGCGAATGTGAACAGCGGATCTGCCGCCACATTCACACCGACATGCTTCATGGCCGCCATGGACCTGACTCCTGCTACGGATGCTCCTATCGCCGCTTCAAGGGCAACCTTCTCGTTAGGTGCCCATTCACAGTAAAGACTGTCTTTGTACTGTACAAGATTTTCCAGAATCTCGGTACTGGGCGTTCCCGGATATGCCGACGCAAAGATAAGTCCTGCTTCATATGCACCCCTCGCAACTGCTTCGTTGCCTGTAAGTATTGCTTTCATCGATACCTCCTTATCAACGTTAATGTACATATTCTATGATATGATATACTTGCTGTTTTTTTAACGTTTGTCCTTCGTCAAGTTTCGGCAGGAAACGGTTGCACATTCCCGAGATATTCTGATATTATGATATTGGTCGGTTCTGCCGGCTCTCTTCATGTTGAAACAGTGCAGGATCAGATGACTTCATATAAAATGAACGGAGTGAAATATATAATGGGAGAAAATACATCACAGAAATCTCTGCAGAATGCTACAGTAACCGCAGCAATAAGCACATCCTTCATCACTACCTTTTCGGGCAGCGCCCTCAATCTGGCGATTCCGAACATGGGTACATATTTCAGCATGGGTGCCGCCTCAGTGGGATGGCTCATCACAGCCTACACCCTTGTTGTTGCTGCTTTCTCGGTGCCTTTCGGCAAACTGGCTGACAGCACCAGCAGATACAAAGTGCTTATTACGGGAATAATCACCTTCGGCATCACATCAATTGTCGCTGTTTTTGCGCCCACCGCGGCTGTAATGCTGGTGATCAGGGTCATTCAGGCCATCGGTGCCGCCATGATATTCGCAACCAACATGCCTATAGCCATAAGTGCTTTTCCCGGAAAGGAACGGGGAAAGGTAATCGGAATGGTTACCTCGGGGACTTACACAGGGCTTGCTCTGGGGCCTGTGCTTGGAGGAATACTGAACAATTATCTGGGCTGGAAATCCATTTTCATTTTCGGTGCTCTGGTAAGTCTGTTCGCACTGATCATCTCAATCAGAGGAGTCAGCAGAGATCAGGCTGAATCTGTAAATATGAAGCAGGATATCAGGGGAAATATTTTTTATATAATAATGATCGCATCTGTCATCTACGGGCTTTCTTCACTGAATTCCCATGTATTCGGATGGCTATTCATAGTTCTGGGTATCGTTTTCGGTGTTGTTTTCGTCAGAACTGAACTGAAATCAGAGAATCCTGTTATCGATGTGCGTATTTTCGCGAGCAACCGGACTTATACGCTGTCGAATCTGACGGCTCTGTTCAACTACAGCGCCACTTTCGCGCTGAGCTATATGGTTTCCATCTATCTTCAGGTGGTTCTGGGATATTCTTCGCAGACTGCGGGGTTCGTGCTCATCGCCCAGCCTTTCTTCATGGCTGTTCTGTCTCCGAGAATCGGCAGGCTTTCTGACAGAGTGGCGCCTTACAAGCTGGCATCAGGAGGAATGGGACTGTGTGCCCTTTCCCTGCTGTTCTTCGCATTTATCAGACCTGAAATCAATGTCTGGTTCATCGTTGCTTCGCTGTCACTGGCAGGTGTCGGTATTGCGTTCTTTTCTTCCCCTAACACCAATGTCATCATGAGCTGCGTTCCGCCTGCAAAGTTCGGTGTGGCAAATTCTATTCTCGCCACAATGAGAACGACGGGACAGTCTGCCGGTATGGCGATTATCACCCTTGTTGTCAGCGGCACCGTGGGCAATGTTTCGCTGTATGATATCGCCCCGGAGGATCTGGTCAGCACCATGCACATCGCTTTTATCATTTTCACAGTGCTGTGCGCTGCCGGAATTTTCATGTCGCTGCAGAGAAAAAGGAGTGCTTAGCGAAGAGAGTATTACCAGAAAACAAAAAGAAAGCAGTATGTCAAAAAACTGCTTTCTTTTTATTGTGTGCGAATCTGATTTCAGCTTATTCCATCAGCGATATCGATGGGATATACAACAATACCTCCCGCAGGAGTTTCCTGGTCTGTGATTATCATTATTCTCATTGCCTGTTTTCACTCTCCCTGAGCATCCTCCAGAGATTTTCAGGATCAACAGGAATCTGATGCGGACGAAGCCCTGTTGCCTGTGCCACAGCATTTACAATAGCCGGAGCTACCGGTGCTGTACTACCCTCACCACATTCTTTGGCTCCATAAGGTCCTACTTTATCAGGCTCTCCGCAGAACACCGTGGTAATTTCAGGCATGTCCATTGCCGTTGGAAAACGGTAATCCCTGAACCCCGGATTTATAATCCGGCCATTTACCTCCTTCTCGTCTTCCATCAGAGCATATCCAAGACCCATCTGTACAGACCCTTCAACCTGTCCTTCGACAGATTTCGGATTAAGCGGTCTGCCGCAATCGTGAGCAAAGATAAAGTCATTGATATCAACCACTCCCGTTTCTTTATCGACATGAACTCTTGCCGCTCCTGTTGAAAAGCTGTAGGAAGGAGCATAGTTCCCTTTAGTAAATCCATCATATTCATCACCTAGGTCAACGTGAGCATAGGAACCCATTCCCACGATTCCTTTCCCTTCATGAGCTTCTTCATAGGCCCAGCAGACATCATTGAAATCCATGCCTGTTTCCGGCCTGTCCTTAACATATATTCTATGATTCTTCACTATCATATCATCAGCCGAAACACCAAGCCTTTCTGCTGCTGTCTCCCTGAGAATTCTCGCAGCATCTTCAGCGGCACGTTTCGCACCATTGCAGCCCAGGAATGTACCGCGACTTCCCAATGTTCCAGTATCAAAAGGATCTATGGTCGTATCGGCAGAAGACACCTTCACCATATCCTGTTCCAAGCCCAGCGCTTCCGCTACAACCACCTGAAGGACTGTGTCAAGCCCTTGTCCTATGTCATTGGCTCCTGAATATACAGTAGCGTATCCGTTTCTGTTAAGCCTTACCATAGAAAAATTGGAGCAGTTCGTCGGTTGAGTCAGGACTGCATATCCTGTTCCTGATACAAATCCGGAGGCCGCAAATCCAATTCCTTCATTCTCATCGAGAGCATTTTTCTTTTCATCCCATCTGATAATTTCAGATGCAGCTTCCAGGGTCTCTTTCATAGCGCAGCTCGTAACCTTTAATCCTGAACGTGTTCTGTATCCAGGATAAGCAACATTTTTCATTCTGAGCTCAACCGGATCAATACCAAGGTCGTAGGCAGCCTCATCCATATGACAATCACTGGCAAAATGTACCTGACATGAAGTATATCCTCTCATAGCACCTCCGACAGTAGTATTGGTATATACTCTCCACGCTTCCATTCTCAGGTTGGGAATTCTGTAGGGCAGATTTTCCCACAGGATAGATAGTGCATTAGCGGGTTTGCCGGTCCCGCCATATGCTCCGCCATTCAGATAATGACGGCAAATTTTAGCGAGCAATGTTCCATCTTCACTGAATGCGCTCTCTATTTCTATGGTAATCGGATGTCTCACACGAGTTGCTTCGAATACTTCTTCTCTGCTGAGTACCATCTTGACAGGGTGACCTGTCTTTTCCGCCAGTTTACAGCAGCAGGCCTCATGGGGATATACATCCAGTTTGCCTCCGAAGCCACCACCCACTCTGGGCTTTATTACTCTGACCTTTCCTTCCGGGACACCCAGAGCTCTTGCCAGCCAGTATTGCGCAATGTATACAGATTGTGTAGATGTAAAAATAGTGTATTCACCATTCTCATATGTTGCAATGCAGGCATGAGGCTCTATAGCACCGTGGGTGATTCTCTGAGTCTGGTATACATGTTTATCAGTATAAGCAGCCTCGGCAAAAGCCTTGTCAACATCTCCCTTTTCTATTACATTATACTGATTGACATTGATTTCACGTTCCCGCACACTTCCGTCAGCATCAAACTGTTCTCCTACATTTTCATGAATTGCGACGGTACCTGCCATAGCTTCCTGTGGTGTAAAATATGCAGGCAGTTCTTCATATTCAACCTTTACCAGATCACACGCCTGCTGTGCCACCCTTTCGGAAACAGCCGCAACAGCAACCACCTCATCTCCTATGTATCTCACTTTGTCTGTACAAAGCGGCATTTTATCTGCCGTAGCCTGATCTATCTCAACACATCCCAGAGTATTCACATAATCTTCACCTGTACTTATTGCCTTTACACCCGGCAGTTTTGCAGCTTCTGATGTATCAACAGAAAGAATTCTGGCATGTGGATACGGACTTCGTACAAACCTGCAGTACAGCGTGCCTGGCATGGTTATATCTCCGGCATATTTTGCCTTTCCTGTGACCTTTTCCTCACCGTCAACTTTGGGGTAATTTGTTCCAATTATTGAAAAATCCTCTTTTTCTTCATATAATTTCATTATTTCACCTCCCTGAGAACCTGAGCTGCTTCGCTGATAGCCTCAACGATTTTCGCATAACCTGTACACCTGCAAAGATTGCCTTCAATCGCAACACGTATTTCTTCTTCTGTAGGATCAGGATTCACATTAAGCAACGCAGTTGCAGACATAATCATTCCGGGCGTACAGTATCCGCACTGAAGTGCCCATTTTTCTATGAACTTCTGCTGTATTACCGAAAGTTCTCCGTTATGTGCAATGCCCTCAATAGTAGTAAGTTCACGATCTTCCACTTCCCTCGCAAGGGCCATGCAGGAATTTATCGGTCTTCCGTCCAGCATTACTGTACAAGCCCCGCATTCTCCTTCTTCACAACCCTTTTTCGTACCCGTAAGTCCTAGCCTATCTCTTATAAAATCAAGAAGTGACATATTATCCTCAACCACTTCCTCAACAGGTTCTCCATTCAAAATAAAACTGATAATTTTCTTGTTCATATTATCCTCCTAAAATCTTCCGGCTGCTTTAAGAACGGCTCTCTTCGTAAATACTCTTACCATATCATGACGATACTCTGCAGATGCTCTCACATCACTTATAGGACTACAGTCCTCCATCGCCGCTTCTCCTGCTTTTGCAGCAATCTCAGGTGTTATTCTCTGCCCTTTCAGCACCGCTTCAGCCTTCGGCGACCTTACACAGGATACTGCCACAGCACCTAGAGCAACCTTTGCATCACGACATATGCCTTCACTGTCCAATGTAAGAGCTGCACCTACGCCTACTATTGCCAGATCCATGGCTTTCCTCACTGTATGCGCCATATAGGCAGCTCTCATGTCTGCTTCCGCAGGAGGTATCCTGATGGCTGTCACGATTTCATCCGAATTCAGATCAAGCTTTTTGAAGCCTTTGTAAAAGGCATTTATCGGAATATCTCTAACACCGTTTCTGCCTTTTACCGTCAACCTGGCATCAAGAACAAACAGAGCCGGAACAGAATCAGCTGACGGCGACGCATTGCATACATTTCCCACCAGCGTTCCTTTGCTTCTTATCTGAGTCGATGCTATCAGATGAACTGCTTCAGCCAGTGCCGGATACTCCTTTTGTACTACCTCGGAGCTTTCGATATCAATTAGTTTCGTCAATGCTCCGATCGTTAACCCATCATCAGGATTATATGTAATCCCCTCCATATCAGGAATTCCTTTGATATCTATTACAACCTCCGGATGCAAAGCACCACTTTTAATAAAGTTGATCAGATCAGTTCCTCCTGCCATAAGTTTCGCTTTGTTTCCAAAATTCTCCATCATTTTTATAGCTTCCTCCTGCGATGCAGGAGCAACATACATAAAATCCGATAAAATCATTATCCTACCTCCTTAATATCAGCACACAAACATTTTTTCATTTTAATGTTATCTCGACAACTTTTGCATATCTGCATTATAAGTATTGCTACCACACAGAAAAAGCGAAAAAAAAGAAAGGGTGTTTCCAAAAAAGAAACGTCCCTTTCTGTATCAGACTGCCGAGATATTCATTTAAGTATGTCTTTCAGTATTTCTCTTAGCTCTGTCAGAATCTGACTGTCGTCATTTTTCCATGCAAGCAGTGTAAAAGATCTGTCAGGAAAAACAAATTCTTTCAGATCATCTCCTCCCCACTCAGACGTGATGTTTTCTCCGATAAATATCTGTTTATTCATAGCCAGAGAAAATCTCAGAGATCTGACAGTTCTGAAGGTTGCTGCAACATTGGGAGTGAATCCGTAACGACCGCATATCTTATTTAGCCATATTGTATATGATGGATGCATTATAGGGTCCAGAGCTACCAGCTCACAGTCTTTCAGCTCTGAAAATTCCAGACTTTTTCTCTCATACATCTCATTGCATCCAGGTACAAAGGCTGAAATTAAAGTTTCCTTAACTTTTTCCCAGTGGAGCCCATGTTCGTTAATATAAGGTACCTCTATCGCACTCGTATATACCATGTCAAGCATTCCGGCATCAAGCAGCTCGACAGATCTATGCATGTCATGCTTTTCCACAACAATCTGCACCTCCGGACATTTCTCCATGAATCTTCTGATCGCCTGCCTTATTGCTTCATCCACCTCATCGGAAGAATCTACAAATCCCAGAATTATTCTCTGTTTTCCTTCGCTCTGAAGCTTCTGAGCCCGTATTATACTGCTGTTTATCGTTCCCAGAAGCAGTCGCCAGTCATCAGCCAGCTGTTGTCCGGCAGGAGTAGGTACCAGTTCATGGGAGTTCCTGTAAAACAGAACGATACCCAGATCAGTCTCCAGTGTCAATATGGTTTTACTGACTGTTGACGGCGTGAAATTGTAATAGTCGGCAACCTTCCTGAAATTTTTCAGCTCAACAGCTTTAAGAAATATCTGTATCTGCTGTGTTGAAATTCTCCATGTACTCAGATCACTCATATACCTGCCTCCTGAATAATACAGTTTTTATTATTATACTTTTTCAACAGTAAGAATTCCAGCAATTTTCCTGGCAAACCTGGATGCCAACGGGGCAACAATCAGCATCTGTATCGGCAAGGCAATGGTGAAATTATAAGGCAGATAACAAAAAAAACCTGTAATTGCCGCCCAACCTGTCTGGTGGGAAACGGCAATACTGAAAACTGTCATCGCTACAGTCATCAGCACCACCATACAGAACCTAAGTATCAATATTTTAAATATTTCTCTGTCGGAATGAGATGTCACTTTAATCACAATTTTTCTGGAAAGTGGTGTGCATATGCATAGATCACATATTATTCCTACAACAAATCCCAGCGGAAACCGCTTCAGCGCCAGTATCCATGATGACACTGCGAATTCTCCTATCTGAACATTATTATTCAATGCTGCCATTACATATATCATAACAGCACTCATGATAATACTCAGCAGCAAGCCCTCTGTCTTGTTTCTCGGCATTTATTCCGCTCCTTTCTTTTTCTTGTAATAAAATTCTATTATCTCCACTGCTGCATCAACTCCCGTTTTAGATGTATCTATACACAGATCGTAATTCGTCTTTTCACCCCAAATCTGTCCTGTATGATACTGATGATATACTGCTCTCTTTTTATCCACCTCATCAATCCGCTTTTCTGCTGCTTTGTAATCAAGTTTTTCCAGTTTCATTCTTCTGCGGATCTTAAAATCTTTATCCGACGCGAAGATGAAAATATCTATTGTATTTTCATTTCTCAGGATCCAATCCGAACATCTTCCTATAACTATACAATCCTCCCCGCCGGTAAGCGATTCTATAAACTGCTTTTCTATCTGGAATATCCTGTCATCAAGTGCTATTCCCTTGAAGGTTCTAGTGAATATGGTGGCACCTTCATAATAGCTCTCATGACTAATTTCATCGTTTGCGAGAACTGCTGCCTCATTCATGTGTGTCCTGTTAAGCACTTCTCTCAGAATCTCCTTATCATAAAACTTCATTCCTGTTTCCCTGCTCAGGCGGCGCCCTATATATTTGCCCCCGCTGCCGAATTCTCTGCTGATTGTAATAATCATATCTTCTCCTTTCATAAAAAAAATGCCCCCTCGCCGTCCGACATAAGCAAGGTGACATTTATTGTCTGAAAAAATATTAACTTTTGAAGTACTCTAACATATTTTCGAGATATGGTCAATCTTTTTTTATCTGCTGAAATGTCCGAGCAGATCAAAAATCTGCCTCATAGCTGCCCATGATGTGATGTTGTTGACATCAAGATCCGGTGCAACCTCAACGATATCCATTGCCTTTACCGGCAGCTCCTCCAGCATCATCTGAAACAGCTGAACAAGCTGGATCATCGTCAATCCGCCGGGCTGCGGTGTTCCTGTTCCCGGTGCGAATGCCGGATCAAGTACATCGATATCGACAGTGAGATAAACTGCATCGTAATCCTTGAACTTATCCTTTAACTTACTGAATACAGCCTCTACTCCGGCTCTGTGGACTTCCATAGCTTTTACCACAGTAATGCCCGGGTTAGCTGCGATAGTTTCCAGTTCTATTTCTTCCGCAACTCTGATGCCGACAAAGAACAGATCCTCTCCTGAAATCACGTTTTCCAGGCTTCGCGCTTCTGTACATGCATGGGACCATTTATGGCCATCGTACTCATCGCACAGATCATAATGAGCATCAAAATGGATAATGCCGATCTTTGCGTTTTCGTTCTTTTCCTTCTGATACTTTCCAAAAGCCTGATGCAGCGGAATGGTCACCGAATGGTCTCCGCCCAGAAACAGGCAGAAATTGCCGGTTTTCATCAGCTGATAAGCCTCATCCTCCACTGTCCCGTAGTATCTTTCCCAGTTAAGGTCTACCGGAATATCACCTATATCATATAAAACACCTTTTTTTATGATGATATCATCCTCTGTCACATCGGACATGTCCACCGATAAGCTTCGCATGGTTTCAGGACCCTTTGCCGCGCCTTTTCCAAGGCTTACCGCATTGTCAA
>JBJESR010000086.1:0-18567 GCA_051882895.1 Lentihominibacter sp. | reverse complement strand
CTTCTTGTTTCAGGAGCGATTATAGCCACTGTCTTCTTCTCTACAGTGCCTTTCTCGATTTCTGAAACCATATAGAGCTGCAGTCCCTTGACATAAGCTTCATACTTCTGAGCGATTTCAGTAGGATCTTCATATCTTGTAGTTTTGCCTGACTTCTCACACACCTGTTTGAGAGCATCAGCCAGGTCATACATGATATCAACGTGATCCTGAAGGTTTGCACTCTTGTACCTTACCATTATAGGATTATAATCTCCGCCATTGTTTATAAAATCTTTCATTGTATTAAGCAGAGCTGTATATCCATTTCCGTTACCCTGTGCGTCTGCACCTATACCGAGGAGCACGTCAGCCTTCTGTCCCAGAGAATGTGGGAGTGCTGTTCCTTCCAGTGTCATATCATTATAAACACCATCGATCAGTACAGTATTTGCCATCATAGGGGATCCGAGAGCGGATACCTTGACAGCGTCGTTGGTTTCTTCCTTACCGTTAGCCTTGGCATAATAGTTGTAGAAGAGATTCCACCAGTACGGGTCAGGATTATCGTTGATGGATGTACCGAACACGCCGACTTCTGATATAGCTGCTATAGCTTTAAGATTCTGTTCAGCTGTGTTGGTATCACTTACACCTTTAAGATCGCTGGATCTTGCAGTTACGAGATTTCCACCGAGGAAATGCACAGAACTGGAATTTGCAGCGTGTCCTGCAACTGTAACAACATTGTCATCAACTGACATCGGTTCAGTCGGAGTCTGCCATGTAGCATCTGTCGAAGCAGCGAAGCTCAAGGTAGGAACGAATAATGTCGTCAGTACCATTACAGCCGAAATGACGATGCTCAAAGTTCGTTTTCGCATTTTATGCCTCCTTTTATAATCTGAAAAAATTTAATATATATTTAAACCTTCCAAGATGCTTCATGCAGCACTTATAAAACATCTTGTGAAAATCCAAATACCGTTTATGATCTTCCTCAGGTATTTCATCCACACCATATTTCGCTCTGACGAAAATATCCGTCAGGGTGCCGAAATCCGATGCATCAGTTCTGAATATCTGAATTGTATTTCTGTTGTTTTCAGCGAACTCATACGGAGTTTCGCCGGTTTTTCTCTTTATTCCCATTCTGCCGAACCGCTTCAGATAATAGTGATACATATCCGTTATCTGCTGATTCACCGGCTTCATGAGGTTCTTCTTAAGCCATCGTCTTCTCATGTACAGCTTCAGTATCACAGCTGCGATAATAATCAGCAGCAGAAGCGGTATGAAGACCATCCATGGCCTGATGTTATATTTATATCTGATGGCATAAAGCAGAGGATTCTTCGACGAATCCAGAGCAGAAGGGACATTCCGATCCTTTCTGGCATCGTTCTCCTGTGCTTCATTTTCACCTTCGGAATCATCTGATTCATCGCCGGTATCATTGCTGTCCTTTTCCTCATCATCTGTATTGCTGGTCAGCTCATCACTGTCATAAAGAGTCTGTATGTCTGCTATGCCTGCCTTTTCCAGCACCTCCAGAGCCTTGTAGTTCGTAATAAGCTTCAGCTCCTTCGCCGGCGGGTCCAGCGGTTTTACAATCCCGTAAAATATTCCTCCTGCTGCCAGAAGTATCACCAGACATACTGCGGCAGAGATTGCTAGAGTTCTGCAGAAAGCAGTCTTCACGGTTTCCGAGGCCAGCACATTCTTCTGATAATTTTTGAAAATGTACATGATGTCGCATGAAAGCAGAAACAGTATCACCGCATACAGAGGCACCGTCTCGTACAGAAACTGCAGCGCAGCCATCGTGAAAGCTCCGGCTGCAAACAGTATCCCCGTTCCGGTTCTTGTCCTGGTCAGGAAATACACAGCCAGTGCAGTGACTATCATTATTATCACGTACAGATACGGATTGCTTTCTGTATCTCTGAAACCGTCAGACATATCATATCTGCTCTGCAGCAGAATCAGAACTGCCGCTGCTGCAGCTATGCCTGCCCCGGCTGCTGCTAAAATGCTTTTTCTGCTGTATCCTCCTGTGTAGCACAGCAGAAAAAGCACTGTCAGAGCCCCTGCTGTCACCGCATGATTTCCCTGCAGCTGCTCACTTATATAGAATCCTCTGAATACCGCTGTGCACAGGGCAAAGGATATAAGTACACAGAGAATGAATTCCGGCAGACGCGTTCTGGCATAAAAGATGTGATCCTTCACTGCCTTTCACCTCCTCCCAGCTGTGCTGCTGAAGTCAGCACGCAGAAAGGTATGCCGGCACTTCCCAGCATATTTACAGGCTTTACAGCCTCGCTCCTCTCATTATCACTGAGATTTTCAGGAACGATGATATATGGCAGCGGATTTTTCTTTTTGTTTTTCACCGCAATCATCAGATCTGCCGTCTCAGCTGTCGGATTAGCTGTGCAGTATGCGATGTTGCCCTGAGAATATATACTGTTGCATTCATCTCTCAGCAGATCCGTTCCGGAAAAGCTGTCATCGTCAGTGCTTATTCTCGGCATGTCCGATATAAGCCCCATATAATCCGTGAAACGCCCTCCGGTCTCTCTCTTTCTTAATCCTTTGCGATCCTTGTATATCAGTTCATATTCAATGCTTTCATCTTCTGCATATCTGGCTATGGACAGAGCTGTCTCCACGACACCGTCAAAAAGACACATCAGCGTCTCCGCATCATATACAGGTGCCGTAAAGTCCAGAATTATACTGATGCCTGTAACTCCATAGCTTTCAAACTGCTTGGTCATATAATTCTCTGTTCTGGCAGAAAGCTTCCAATGGATGAATTTAATAGGATCTCCCCATACATATTCCCTGACACCCGCATAATCCGTACCGTCTGTCACAGTTCGGATCATCGGTTTCTGATTCTCTGTAAGAGTCTTATGTGAAATATTGATATCTGCGATATCATATATATGAGGGGCCACATTCACCACATATTCTCTGGGGTTCATCATTTCATACTGAAACAGTCCCAGAAGATCATGTATTCTCAGTTTTCTTATTCCTGCGCTGTATGTACCTATGTGATCAAACCTCACCGAGAAATCAAACTGCCTTGTCTCCCGGGGAGCCAGCGTTATTGTCGATTCAGTCACCGTATCCTCGTCTCCGAACAGATCGGATATATAGAAATACAGATCCACCTGAGGGAACACCAGAAATGAACGGTTGATCACCTTGACGGTGAACTCGACCCTTGTCCCTCTGCTGCAGCTTTCCAGATCCGAAAGCTCCGTGAAGTTTATGGATCTTTTAAGTATCTTAAGGTATATCAGAGAAATTATGATTGCCGAAACCACCACCAGCACCGGCAGATATCCGTATACACTGTTGAGGAATACTGCAGGCACTCCTGTCACAATAATCGCCGCTGCGCAGAATAATACTTTTTTTATTTTCCTGTTAACGTGCTTTTTCAAAGAGAACTTCTTCATTTCTCCAGACCTTTGCTGTTTTCGGTACCTGTCGGCACTATAATTCCCTCTACTATTGATTCCATCACCTGCTGAGTAGTTCTCTTGCTGACTTTAGCTTCATGAGTCAGCATTATCCTGTGGCACAGCACATACGGCACCAGTTTCTTGACATCATCAGGAATGACATAATTCCTGCCCCTGTACATGGCATACGCTCTGCACATCCCATAAAGGGCAATACTTCCTCTCGGGCTGCTGCCTATCTGAATCTCAGGATGATTTCTGGTGGCAGTCACTATCCTGACAATATACTGAGCCACCGTCTCATCGATATGCACTCTTTCTGCATCATGCTTCAGACGCACTATCTCTTTGCCCGATATCACCGGTTTTATGGCGGCTTTGCCCTTATTTCCCAGCGAAACCACCTTCACTTCTTCTTCAAAGGACGGATAGCCCAGAGAAATCTTTATCAGGAACCTGTCAATCTGCGCTTCCGGCAGCGGATAGGTTCCGAAGGATTCAAGGGGATTCTGGGTAGCCAGAACCATAAAAGGCTCCGGAAGCCTGTAAGTCTTGCCATCAACAGTTATCTGTCTCTCCTCCATTACCTCCAGAAGACTCGCCTGGGTTTTGGCAGAGGCTCTGTTTATCTCATCCGCCAGCACTATATTGCTTATTACTGCACCCGGTCTGAACTCAAACTCTCTGGTCTTCTGATTGAATATCGAAAATCCTGTCACATCTGACGGCATGATGTCAGGGGTGAACTGCATTCTTTTGAATTTACTGGCTATCGACTTTGACAGTGCTGATACAAGGCTTGTCTTTCCTACACCCGGTACGTCCTCAATAAGTACATGTCCTCCGCACAGAAGCGACAGCACCACCAGCTCCACTGCGTTCCTTTTGCCTATTATAACTGTTTCGATATTATCAACTATGCCGCTGATTTCCCTGGAATTAACTACTGCTTCTTCTTTTGTCAAATTCATATTTCTGCTCCTTATATCATCGGTACGCACATCCTGATGCGCCTGCCCTTCTTATCTGCAAATTCAACTACTCTGATGTCCACATTGTATGCATCCTTGAGATTCCTCATGGTTATGACCTCCACGGCATCCCCGAATTTAACCGGACCGTTTCTCTGGAGCAGCGCCACCTTGGCGTCACACATGAAAGCCTGATCCGGATTATGGGTTGTCATAATGATTCCGTAGGATTTCTCTCTGAGACTGCTGATTTTTTTTATCACCCTTATCATATTGCCATAATCCAGACTTGCCGTAGGTTCATCCAGCACCAGAAATGCAGGCTGTTGAGCCAGCGCTCTGGCAATCATCACCAGCTGCCTTTCTCCACCGGAAATATCTGTGTACAGCTTGTCTCTCAGATACCGCACTCCCATGTCCTCCATGGCCTGCTCGGCAATCTCATAATCCAGTGCAGATGGCTGTCCGAAATATCTGACGCTTCCTATTCTGCCCAGAAGTACAACATCCTTCACCACATAAGGGAACGGCGGCACGTGATACTGCGATACATATGCCATTGAACCGGCAAGCTTCGAAGGAGACATCCCCGAAATATCCTGTCCGTCCAGCAGTATCCTTCCTGCAGTGGTCTTCATAAGCTTCAGTATGGTTTTGAACAAAGTGGTCTTGCCGACCCCGTTAGGGCCCAGCAGACAGCATATCTGTCCTGTCTCCACCGCAAAGCTCACATGCTCCAGCACGTTTTTACTGTCCGTATATCCGCAGGACACATCCTGCAATTCCAGTTTCACTCCCAAGTCCTCCTCTGTCCTGCCAGTATAAGTACGAAAATCGGAACGGCAACAAAGTCCACTATGGTTCCCATCGGCATGCCATCAATCGTAAATTTGATCATTGAGGCAATATCCCTGCATAAAACCAGAAGACCTCCTCCGACAAGAACATTGCTCCAGAACAGCTTCCTGGAGTCCGCCCCGAAAAGAGCTCTGCTAATGAATGGTGCAATCAGAGCCACCATTCCCACGGTTCCGCAGTGAACCATGGCGGCAGTTACCATGAACGTGCCGATTATCAGCATTACCACCTTCATAATTGTGGTGTTTATTCCATAACTTCTTGATTCATCCCTCTCAAATGCCACCGCATTGAAGCTGAACCTGGTAAGATACACCGGTATCACCGACAGCAGCAGCACTATACCGAGAAAAATCATAGAAACATTTTCTATATTCACTCTTATGGCATTGCTTATTTCCTGAATAAGCAGCACATAATCATTATCCATATTGAATGTATAGTAGGTTTTGACGGCTCCTGCCACCTGGGACAGTATCGCTCCCACAATCAGAAGATCGGTTATGGAGAATCTGTTCCTGCCGCTGGAAATTTTCCCGAAAATCAGGATAACCGCCAGCATGGCAACCGCCCCGGTATAGCAGAAAACATATTTTTCAAAGGGCATATAAAGCGCCTTGCTTCCGTAGTTTATGACGAGAGCCAGAATACCCAGCTCCACCCCGGCATTCACTCCAAGCATGGTAGGTGCCGCTATAGGGTTTCTGAAAACCGTCTGAAACAGATGCCCTGCAATGGCCAGAAGCACTCCGCATGCGAAAGTGAGGGCAGTAATCTTCAGTCTTGACACAGCATCATAGTAATCCGGCACTTCAGCTATCATTCTGTTCTGATAAAGATGGATACTGCCGTCAAACAGACCTCCGATATTAATCTTCAGCCACAGCCCGTAGCTTTCCAGCACACTGACAGGTGACATGACACCCACTTTTACCGTTCTCAGTAAAAGAGAACACATGAAGATCAATGCCACAGCGGCCAGAAGCATAACCAGCTTTTTCCTGTATACCGCTTTATCTTCATATATAAGTCTGTATGTTTCATTAAGCCCAATCTGCATCACTTCTGTTCCTGAATCTCACTATCATAATCAAAAATATCAATCCGCCCACAAGGCTTGTCACAAAGTTTATATTTGACGCATAATCAAAGAAGTTCGCCACGAAGTACACCAGTATCAGACACGCTGCACCCAGCAGTGCCGAAGCCGGTATCAGATATCTGAAATCCGTTCCGATAAACCTCCTTGCCACATGAGGTACAATAAAACCTACGAAACCTATGTGCCCGCACAGCGAAAGAACAACAGCAGTCATTACAGTCACCACAGCCACCAGCAGATTTCTGGTGAGTTCTACTCTGATGCCCATGCTTCTGGCTTCATCCTCGTCAAATACCAGCAGATTTATCCTGTTTCTGGCGCCTATCATCAGAACGATACCGATTGCCACAGGTATAACCAGCATGGCCAGCGTCCTGAAGGTCAGTATCCTGTCAAAGGTTCCCAGCATGAGATACCTTATTTCATACGTTTTTACCCCATAAGGATCATTCAGCAGCAGATAGTACTGCACCAGACTTACTATCCCGCTTATCAGCGATCCGAAAACGCTTCCCGACAGAACCAGTGCCAGACTGGACAAGTTACCTCTGCCTGCAAGCTTTGACACCAGTACCACGAATGCCACACCGGCGAAACATCCCAGCATCACAGAAAATGTCTGAGCATTTTGCTGAAAAAAGTTCAGCTGATTCACTTTCTCCATGTATTCCGATGCATACATTGTTTCTGTCTCATACTCAGCTGCAAACATTACATAGAGTGTACCTCCCAGCACTCCTCCCGACTGGACTCCCAGTGTTGTCGGAGAAGCCAGGGCATTCCTGAAGGAACCCTGATATACGGCTCCGCTTACCGCCAGTGCCGCACCCGCTGCTGCCACCGCCAGATACTTTATCAAAGAATAATTGACTTTCATGGCTTCTATATCAACCATTGCTTTGAACTGAAAAGCGATGTTTTCTCTGACCTGATCCATACACTGCGCTAAGGTCAGATTGCCGTTCTTCGTTATGACACTGCCGGGCAGTATCAGCACCAGGCAGAACATAACCAGCGCAGCCACCGCTATTATCAGTACGGTCCTGCTTCTCCTGTCCATACCCAGGCGTCTCTTCTGAAGCTGTCTGTACCGGTTTACATCTTCCGGTCTGTCATGCATTCTGATTTTAGGGTCTTTCTGCTGTTTTCCTGAATTCATATGATAATATCTACTTTACTTTTATTTTCTTCACACTGCTGTATGTTCCATAACACTTGACACCGGAAATGGTCTTGTATGCTCTGACCTTGACATAGTAGTACTTTTTAGATGTAAGCTTGCTTATGGTCTTTGACACAGTCTTGTATGAGGTCACTGTATAGGTTTTCTTGCCTGATGTGAATTGGGAATTCTTAGCGATAACCACCTGATATCCAGTAGCTTTTGTGTCCTTTTTCCATGTCACCTTCAGGTATTTGCTCTTAGGGGAAGTAATTGCTGATATTGTAGCTTTTTTAGGTACAATTTTAAAATAGAGTGTCTTCGTTCCTGTAAAATTGCCCCTGCCTGTAATCACGGCAGATGCTTTCCCCGTACTGATATTGTTCTTGTATGATACTGTGTAATCCCCTGACGTTCCTTTGAGGAGTGTAATACCATTATATGTTATGGAGCTGATGGCAGGCTGCAGCGCCTTGCCTGTATATACCAGTGTTGTGGATTTCAGTGACGCTTTCGCTGAGCTGATGCTTCTAGGTACCACCTTGTACTCGGCTTCAACCTGCCCGCAGTAATCGCCTGTTCCTGTAACTACAGCTTTCTTGATTCCGGCATCTATCAGTGCACCCTTGGTCACACGTTTTCCACTGTAGCTGACTTCGTAGTCTACACCTTCACTGTAAACATTGCCGCTGCTGTCAGTCACAGTTACGGCCGGCTTTATCTCATTGCCCGTATATGTATACTGCTGACCTGCCGTCTTAATCTTGAACATCCCGGTGATATCAACGGCTTTTAGTATTATACTTCCGTTTTTCTGTATAAATGTCCTGATACCGCTGTCATTCACAAAAGCTGCGGCATCGCTGTCCGTTGCCTGATAACCTGAAGCTGCCGCTACGGTCTTGTCACCTTTGTCTGCTGCAGTCACACCTATTGTGCCTCCTGCTGTTGAACCGGTCAGCTTAAACTCCACACCCGGCATCATGTACATATTATCATCGACATTTCCGGCAATCACTGCCGGTCCTCCGATGCTGCCTTCTGATGCACCTGAATATTTATAGCTTATTTCGGCCTGGATGTAGAACTCTTTGTTTCCCATGAAAACGCCGTCTCCAAAATACGTGGCATCGTTTCCTGTAACAGTACCTCCGTTTATAGTTACTCTGGCTGGCTTGACTTTATCTCCATCATCGGCACCGGATGTATTGTCTCCGCCCATGGCGTAGATTCCTCCACCGTTTCCTGCATATTCGTTTTTCATGAGAGCCGAAGCTCTGTTATTATCTACAGATCCTCCGTTCATGACAAAAACTGCATCCACCCCACTGCTGCTGTTATTGACAAAAACTCCACCGCCGCATCCGAGACATCCGGACACATTATTGCTGGTATATGTAGATTTGACAGCATTACCTGAAATCGTACCATCGTTCATAGTGAAGCAGCCTGATTCAATATATATACCACCGCCGCAGTTGGCTCTCCGCTCTGGTGTTCTCGGAATATTTACTGTCGCTTCAGTTCTGACGATATTGCCATCGATATTTCCTCCATCCATCACAACATCGGATACTGTGTATATTCCGCCGCCGTATTTACCGGCATTATTGTCTGTTATGGTGCTCTTCTCACAGATAGTGAGGCTGCCGCCGTTGTATATACCCCCACCTGCTCCGTTTGTCACGGATTCTGTCGCTCTTTTAGCTTCATTATCTGAAACGTATGCACCCTCATCAAGAACGAGACTTCCCATATTATATATACCGCCGCCTGCAAGAGAAGCAGTATTTCCTGAAATCCTGCTGTCGGTTATTTTCATAGTTCCTGAAGCTGCATTGTAGATTCCCGCTCCATTCCTTGCCATATTTGATTCCACCTGCATATTACGAGCAGCGAGAGACCCTGCATTGTAGATTCCTCCACCCGAGTAGTCCACCTGAGTATCACCGGAGGAAAGTACTCTGCCATCTCTGATGACAGTATTGACCACAGATACATTAGCACCGTTATTTACAAAAACTACTCTGCCCTTAAGCTCAGCATCCAGAGTCAGATCTGTAATCGTCAGCTTACTTCCGCTTTCTGCCTCAATAAGGCTTCTGACAGATGAATCTGTACTGATTGTTGCACCATTGTATCCGATAAGGTCGATATTTTTGCCCTTGCCTGCTGTAACTGTCTCATCCAGTATAACATCAGAAATGATATAAACCGGCACGCTGCTGCCTGAACCTGCTGAAGCTTCTGCCACAGCTGCTGCCAGTTCTCCACCGTTTCTGACAGCTGTACATCCGCTGCTGTTTTCAACTATATTAAAGCTTACGGTACGTGATCCATTGTAATTACCGATACCGTCAGCAGTTACAGTTGCAGTTCCCACTTTCTCATTGTCAGTATACCTGAGGGTATAATCCTCACCAGAAATCAGAATTCCGTATGGACCGGTCATCCTTACAGGAGGTGTCGATGGATCATCGAAATATATCTGATCAGCTATCTTTTCAATAGCAATATCATCTGACTCTATATTTTTAGGAGTTATCCTGAATTCCTTCACAACATCTCCTGCATACTCACCTATACCGAAAACTTTAACAGCTCCGCATTTTTCATCTGTGCTGATATTTATGTTGTCGTATTTAGATAAGGATGATGATACTGTATAGTCCTCACCCTCCTTTAGAGTCTTCCCGTCAAGTGTTACAGTAACCTGAGGGCATATAGTTCCGCCTGTGTACACATAGCTCTCTTTCACACCCTCAATAACAGCACTGCTGAAATCTATATAAGTTTTTTCTGCCCCTGTCACAATATTTCCAGTACCATCCCTGCTATATACCTGTCTGCCATCATTGTCACAGAAGCTTATGGCATCTGTATTTGTAATATCATAATCCTCATACGGCTCTGCAACTGCAGTTCCATCAGTGATATTCTGCTTGCTCACATATATCGCCGATCCGTTTTCGATGGAATCAGCGATTTTAACAGTATTGTCTTCTGTCAGATATACATTATCCGCTTTCCCTGCACTGTTGTTGCCTTTAACAGTAATCTTGCCGCTTATGATTATCTGCCCGCATCCCGGAGAATGAACTCTGGAATCAACTATGCTGGTGGAATTTGTACTTATGGTTTCATTGTCCGCATACACTCCGCCACCGCCGTACCCGGCAGTATTTCCGGTAATCTGTCCGCCTGTCATGGTGAATACACCGTTGTCCGTGCCGCCTCCTACAGCGACTCCGCCTCCGTATCCATAAATACCTTCAGGCTTGTTCTTTGAATCTGCAGTATTGTTGCTTATAATTCCTCCGTTCATTTCAAAATCACCACATGTCATGATTCCACCACCCTGGGCAACCTGAACTTCTCCGCTGTCAGCACCGGCAGTACTGTATGCAGTATTACCGCTGATGGTGCCGCCATTAAGAACGAAACGTCCTCTTATGGTCTGATTTGATGCCTCTCCTTCTACGTATATTCCGCCGCCGCTGGCATCATCTACTGCAGTATTATCTGTTGTTGCACTGTTGCCGCTGATGGTGCCGCCGTTCATGGTGGCAGTTCCCATCATCACATAGAGCCCTCCGCCGGATGTAGCTGTTGTGTTGTTCTTAATGGAAGCCCCACTGTTGATAACAACTCCTCCAACGCTGGACATCTGGAATATGCCTCCGCCTCCGCCGGATGCGAAATTATCGCACACAGTTCCGCCGTTCATGGTCAGATAAGCATAGCTGTCCAGAGCGATTCCGCCTCCGTTGCTGTAATAGCTGCTGTTTTTCTGTGTCAGATCTCTGTTGTCGCTGACAGTACCACCATTCATGGTGATTTCACTGTATGATCCTCCATATATACCGATACCATTTACGGTCTGTTCTCCATAAGCTCTGTTGCCTGTAACTGAAGCTCCGTCATTTATAATCAAGGAAGCCTTTGCTTTGGAATTGCTGCCCTCCATTGTAATTCCTGCCCCGTTTACCTTTGACGACTTGCCGACTTGCCCTCCTGTAATCACTGCGCCTTTATCAAGAGTACAGCTCCCATTACCGCTGATGCACATGGTTCTGAGATTCCCTTCGGCATCAATCGTAAGATTTTTAATAGTAAGGGTGCCCTTTACAGTCATCAGTGCATATGTACTGCTTTTCTGAGCTGATGTAAGCGTGCTTTTGCTGAGAACAACAGTTATTCTCTCACTGCCGGTCCTTCCCTGCAGAGTGATTTTTTTATCTGCAGGAATTTCCAGGATCTTTTCCATAGCAATATCCTGCTCCACCGTTACGATATCGCCATCGCCGGCGGCTTCAACTGCCGCTCTGAGCTGTTCCTCATCTGCAGCCGTAACCTCTCCTGCATAGACCGTAAATGGTTTTTCAAGAGAAAAGACCATACATAATGCAGCTGCCATCAACATAATCACAAGCCCTGTCAGCAGGTGATTCCTCATTTTGCACTTCGCTTCCATGACACTATTTACCTCCTAAAATACGGTTCACTTCACTGTCACTTAACTCATATCTGTAAAATTTACTGTAAAACTTTTTTATCTCGCTCTTAACTTCGCTTTCTGAATAAGCGCCCTGTATTCTCCATGCTGCCCACTTGCATTCAAGTACTGATTCAACTGAACCTTCTGTCCAGCTGCACACTCCGTACGGATTCACATACACATCATAGTCACCTCTGACGTATGAGGTGACCAGCTTTCCCTCGGCTTCAAAACCGTAATCGGTTATAGTATTTACTGTAACTTTATCGTATTTTTTCCATGATGGAGATGACTTTATCTTGTTCTTTGTGCTGCTGCTGTCGACAATTACAGTTTTGAAGTTGCTGTCTCCCAGCGCAATTTTATTGCTGCCGCTGGGCACGGTCAGGAAGCTTTCGAGAGTATCTCTGTAAAATGCATAGCTGCCGCTGTTGGTGTGTTTGAACACGTTTCTGTTAAAAGGCACCGCCGCATATGTGCTGTAGTCATCTCTTGAAAGTCTCGCTCCGTTGTTG
The DNA here is from genome assembly GCA_051882895.1 of Lentihominibacter sp. Taxonomy (GTDB): domain Bacteria; phylum Bacillota; class Clostridia; order Peptostreptococcales; family Anaerovoracaceae; genus Lentihominibacter. The sequence goes on along the minus strand of JBJESR010000086.1, from coordinate 6,000 downwards.
CATACTCCCGCAACACTCAGGTAGTAGCTGAGAGGACTTCTGGAGTACCCCTGCGGAACTGTAGCCACTCCGCTGTCCGAGAAAATGGTGCTCCCGGTATTAGTTGAAATTTTATATGTGCAGCTGTCCCATCCCGATACGTAAAGGGCATACTTGCCATTGGAAGCAGTGCTTCTGGCAGTCTTCGTGCCATTAACATAATAGTCGTTGTTATAATCCACATTATTGTATGAAAAACGTCCGGTTTTGCCTTGTACCGCAGATACCAGGCTGTCGCAGTAATCTTCATATTCTGAAGCAAGGTCCTTGGCATTCACGCCTCCATCCTCTCCGCTTCTGTCACCGATCATGTCTCCCAGTACAGTAACCGCATCCTGTATGTTGTCTGCAGTATTAAGGGAAGGTATGGTCACGACAGATATCTTTTTATTTTTGAGTGTTTTGAGCTGGCTGTCGCTGAAGCTGTTCTGCCCGCTTACATTCACACAGACATCCGGTTTCATCTTTAACAGTTTGTTGAAGCTCTCCGATGACATGGCTGAACTGCCATCATCTGACCACAATGTTTCCGCTTCACCCAGATCCTCTCCCGCAAATACACTCTGTGCCAGAGAATTGCCTGTGAAATCTGCCGAAGATCCGGAAATAATGCCCTTTCCTCCAAGCATCTGGACTATTGGGGCAGCATCTCCTGCCACAACCACGGAATTCACTTCCTCCGGCAGGTCTATGACATTACCGTTGCTGTCATATATCTGTCTGCTGTTGGGATCATCTGTTGCTCCGGCTGTATCTGTATCCTCTTTCGGGGAATTGTCCTCACCGCTGTTTCCTGTTTTTTTACCACTGCTGTTGTTCTTATCGTCGTTCTTCGAATTTTTGTTATAGGTAGTGCGGGAAGCACTGCCGTCATTATCCTTATCGCCTTTCTTTGATGCCTGATGCTCCTCTTTGTTTTTGTCATCGCTCTTCTCTGTTTTCTTATCCGGCATGTCTTCATCTTCAGTCTGGCTGTTTTCATTGCTTTTTGCCACTTTAAGATCATTCTGAAAATCGATATCCTCAGAAGCCTGATCATACAGTATCTCCTGTATCACCATGCTTTCTCTGCAGCCTGTAAGGGAGAATATCACCATGACAAGAATCAGTACCGCTATGAACTTTTCTGTAATTCTGTTACGCATCCGATAATACCTTCCTGCCCAGGTTTTATTTTAATTTCTCATGCCTCATCATATCGTATCTGATCAGGATCCCATCCGAGCACATACATCTGTGTCGATGCAAGTCCTGTCATTACCATTCTCCTGACCATATAAAAAAACTTTTTCATAAAACTACAATACAGATTCGCATCCCAGTCATATGAAAAAGGTTTACAAACTTTTTATATGAATTCGTTAAATATATCTTCAGATCTTTTCCTGATTACTGAAAAGATCTGTCCCCTGTTCCTTTCCAAATGCGGGAGGCAATGCTGTTTCCGGCATTACCCATCGACGTTAAACCATAATCCTGTTTCAGCTTCATTCTTATGCCTGACAGACTCTTAGGCCATCACGTTCGGAATCATTACTATATGTTATTTATTCTGTATTCTATCACTCTTATTTAGAGGTTTCCGTTCTCGAAAAAACATTAAATGTTTTTTCGAGAACATTTAATGTTTTTCCTTAACACTATTTGTTATCCCGCAAATTGTTTTGTGTAAAATTTTCTGATAACATCAGGATATACCAAAAAAGGAGTTGACATTTACTGTATTCTGAAAGTAAAATGTTAGCAGAACAACAATTGAATATGCTCCGATTCCCGTTCGACACACGCTGCCGGCGAGAACGTTAGGGTAACAGAAGCGATTCTGCTGCCTGCCATTGTGCGAAGGAGACTTGATGCTTATGTAGTTTTTATCAGGCCTGTCTGCGCACTTTTTTATTGCAATTTATTTAACTGCAAATGTTTCTTAACTTCATAATTTGCTGTTTACTTGCTGATTGTTGCGTAGAAAAGTGCGCAGACAGGCTTTTGTGCATTTTATAGACGAAGTCTGTCCTTTTTTCATGGGGACAGATGGGTTTTATAACGAAAGGTGGAGATACGTATGATAAAAAATGCACGAATTCTTTATGTGGACCTGAACACAATGCAGACAAGAGTGGAAACTCTTGATGCAGAAACCTACAGGAAATATCCCGGAGGATCAGCCCTCGGCATGTATATCATGCTCAGGGAAATGGACCCGCATGTTGATCCTTTATCACCGGAAAACATGCTGATTTTCTCGGTTTCACCGCTTACTGGTATCCCTATAAGCGGACAGAGCCGCATGTGTGTAACCACTAAAAGCCCGCTCACAGGTACTGCCGGCGACTCCCAGGTCGGAGGCTTTATCCCCGCTGCAGTCAAATGCAACGGCTGGGACTCCATAGTATTCAAAGGCAGAGCGGAGACTCCTGTATATCTTTATATAAACGGAAACGATGTTGAAATCCGCGATGCTTCAAAGCTATGGGGAATGATTACAGGCGATGCAGAGGATGCTATAGCTGAAGAACTGGGTCACAGAAGCTTCGAAGCCTCGATAATCGGACCTGCCGGAGAGAATCTCGTTCCGTATGCAGCCATAATGCACAGACGAAGCAGAGCCCACGGCAGAAACGGTGTCGGTGCAGTAATGGGGTCCAAGAATCTTAAAGCTCTGGTTGTTAAAAAAGCTCCGGCTGTAACTCCTGAAAACGTTCCGCTTCTCAAGGAACTCACTCTTAATGTGAAGGAAAGAATGGCCGCAAACGATACGATAGTCGACACTGCAGTCAACGGTTCCGCAGGATGTGTTGACGGACATGCTGCAGAAGGTTTCCTGCCTTCATATAACTGGGATAAGAACCTGATGGATGACTGGATAAAGACTGCAGGAACAACTCTTACAAATACTGTTCTCAAGGAAAGAGAAACTTGCTTCGGATGTGCCATCAGATGCAAAGGTGTTGTGGACATCCCCGGCAAAGCCGAACCGAAGTACGGAGGTCCTGAATACGAGACTCTGGCAACCTTCGGATCCTACTGTGGCAACACAGATCTGGGAGACATATGCCATGCCAACCAGCTCTGCAACATGTACGGTATAGACACCATCAGCTGCGGTGCCACCATTGCATGGGCAATGGACTGTTTCGAGAAAGGCATTCTGACAACTGAACAGACAGACGGTCTTGAACTCAGATACGGCAACAGTGACGTATTTGACACCCTCATCCGTAAAATTGCAGTAAAAGAAGAAGGTATCGGTGCTTTCCTGGCAAAAGGAAGTGCCGCTGCCGCAAAGGAACTCGGCCCTGAAGCAGAGGATCTGGTAGTCGCCTGCAAAGGACAGGAATGGCCTGCACATATGGTACAGTTTAAACCTAACCTGGCACTCAATTATGCGGCAAATCCTTTCGGTGCCGACCATCAGTCATCTGAACACGACCCTGCCCTTATGGCTCCGGACGATGACCAGAACTGGCTGTGGCCTAATATGCTGGACACCTTTGACAAATGCGACCGCTACGGTGTTCTGGATGACAACAAAGCCCGCTTCGCGTATGCCACTCAGAAATTCTATGCAATGATGGATACACTGTGTCTCTGTCAGTTCGCATGGGGACCTGCATGGCAGCTGTATGGACCTGCTGAGCTCATACAGTACTGCAAAGCAGCTGTCGGCTGGGATGTGACAATCGAAGAACTTCAGGAAATCGGAGAAAGGCGCATCAACATGATGAAGCTTTTTAACCAGAAACTCGGTTTCTCCAGAAAGGATGATGTTCTTCCTAAGAAAGCATTCCTGCCTGTAGAATATACTGAAGGGGAAATTGCCCAGATAACTCCGCAGCAGTTTGAAGATACACTGACCACTTATTACAGATATGCAGGATGGGATCCGGAGACAGGAAATCCGACTGAAGAAACAATAAAACGTCTCGGCCTTGAATGGATATAATTATGGAAGATAAAATCAGAGTCAGAATTAATAAAAAAGAAGAAATTATCGACAGCAGCACAACCGTTAAAGAACTGATCCGGACACGCGGCCTCAAAAAGGCTGCTGTCTGGATTAACGGCAGCCAGCTTCTTAAAGCCGAATACGATACACATACCCTGCAGGAAGGTGATGATGTTAAACTGCTGAGGATAATGGCAGGCGGCTGATTCAAGCCATAAATTGTTGTCAGAACAACAAAATACTCAGCATTATTTGTATGCTTAAACAGCTCTTGAGATTTCAAGGGCTATTTCAGCATACTTATTTTGTTTTTTTCGCAAGATAGTACGTTTTTTATTTTAGCCTTCATTGACACTTTGTGTAGATAATTGATATTATATAGGTACTAATGTCGTCAGGACATTAACAATCAGCAAGTAAACGTTATTTCACAAAGAAAAAGCAAATGGAGGCAATTATGAATTTGCAGAAAATGACTCTGAACATCAACGGCGCAGACCGGATGTTCATTTGTGATCCCGAAAAGGACACACTTGCTTCCGTACTTCGTCGTCTCGGTCTTACCGGAACAAAGGTGGGCTGCGGCACAGGCGTATGCGGAGCATGCTCAGTTATTCTGGACGGAAAAGTAATCCGTTCATGTACCAAGAAAATCAAGAGCGTAAAAGAATACAGTTCTGTAATTACTATCGAAGGAATCGGAACTGTTCTCCACCCTCATCCGCTTCAGTATGCATGGGTACACTTAGGCGCTGTACAGTGCGGATTCTGTGTTCCCGGATTTATCGTATCAGCATATCAGCTCCTCCAGGACAACCCTGATCCTACAAGAGAAGAAGTAAGAGACTGGTTCCAGAAACACAGAAACGTCTGCAGATGTACAGGATACAAGCAGATCGTTGATACTGTAATGGAAGCAGCTGCTATTATGCGCGGTGAAAAGACTCTCGAAGACATCACTTACGACTGGTCAAAGGATATCGGCAATTTCTACGGCAAACCTCTCATCAGACCTAATGCTCTGCCGAAGGCATGCGGTGTATGCGACTACGGTGACGATATCGAACTGCACATGCCTGCAGAGACACTCAAGGTTGAACTTGTTCAGCCGAGAAAATACAGCCATGCGAAAATCCTCAACATCGACTGCAGCGAAGCAGAAAAGATGCCGGGAGTTTTCAGAATTATCACAGCCAAGGATGTCGAAGGTGCCAACAAGCTGATGACCTATGCATTCTCAGAGAGAACTGTTGAACTGCAGCAGGCACATCATATTCTGGCAGATGACAAAATCCTCTACTATGGCGATGTAGTTGCACTGGTATGTGCTGACACAAGAGAACATGCCAAAGCTGCAGCAAACAAGGTTAAAGTAGAGCTTGAACCGCTGCCTGAGTATCTGACTTACCTTGAAGCAGTTACTCCGGATGCAGAGAAGATCCACGACTGGCTGCCTGACACTTATGGTGCCAATATCTACTCAGAGCTCCCTGTTCTCAAGGGTGACCACGAAAATGTACCTGATCTGATTGAAGACGCTGCTTATTCAGTAGAAGGCTCCTTCTATTCATCAAGAGAACCGCATATGTCAATTGAAGGTGATGTTATGCAGGCATACTACGATGAAGACAACAACCTCTGTGTACACTGCAAGACTATGACATTGTACTTCGACAGAGACGATATGGCAGAAGCTATCGGCATACCTGTTGAGAAACTGAGAGTTATCGAAAACCCTACAGGCGGTTCCTTCGGATGGGCAATGAGTGCTCACACATATTCCATGGTCGGCATTGCAACGAAGGTTACAGGCATGCCTTGTTCACTTTCCATGGACTACGCTCAGTTCATGGCAGTTTCCGGCAAGCGTTCACCGACCTACTTCAATGCAAGGCTGGCATGTGACGAAAACGGAATGTTCGTTGCAGGGGAATTCGATGCAGGTCTCGACCACGGCCCGTTCTTCGAACTGGGTGATGACAAGCTCACCAAGATTTCAAGATTCATGTTCTACC
>JBJESR010000085.1:0-3779 GCA_051882895.1 Lentihominibacter sp. | reverse complement strand
CGTAAGCAGCCTTTTCCCAGTAAAGACCGATTTCAGGATATCCTTCTCTGTGAGCAACTCTTGCCATAGCCAGATACATACCAACTTCTGTGCATTCTCCATTGAAGTTGTCTCTCAGGCCCTGAATGATTTCGGGATCAACGTCCTTAGCAACGCCTAATACGTGCTCAGCTGCCCATTCTCTTTCGCCTTCTTCTACTTTATTGAATTTTTCTGCAGGTACTCCGCACTGTGGGCATTTTTCAGGAGCTGTGTCTCCTTCGTGAGTGTATCCGCATACTGAACAAGTCCATTTCATAATTTAATTCCTCCTTAAATATTTTATATAATTTGATTCACTTATCTTATGTTGAAATTAGTGTACCATTTTAGTAAAGAATAGTCAATATTTTTTTGTAAAAAAACTGTGATAAAAAATACAGCTACCTTTCACTTTACCTGTCTTTCAAAACATTGTATAATGAATAAGTTAACAAGTATTAAAGACACAGAATGCATAGAAAGGTGACTCTTGTGAAATTATATAAAAGAACTGCATTAATTATAACACTGATTCTGATAATGGCAAGTATGTCAGGCTGTACTACTTTTGATAATTTTAAGGCAGCCTTTATTGATAAGCCTCAGGATAAGAAGGCTACTATTCAGATAGGTATATATGAGCCGATGTCGGGAGCTGACAAGAATAATGCAGCTGATGAGATAGCAGGAATCAAACTGGCATATGAACAGTACCCTACGGTAAACGGCAAGCTGGTGGAACTGGTTGAAGCTGATAATTCATCAGACATTTATGCTGCAGAAACTGCGATAAAAGAATTGCTGTTAAAAGATCCTACTGTGATAATAGGAAGCTATGGCAGTGTTTATTCACTTGTTGCAGGTGACTACGTTCAGGAAGCGAGGGTTCCTGCAATAGCTGTGACAAACTCGAATCCGCTTGTAACCAAGAATAATGACTACTATTTCAGAGTGTGTTATGTTGATGCCAATCAGGGGGATATACTCGCCAGATACCTCCTCGAGGAAAAGGCTGAAGAGACTGCAGGAGTGCTTATCCCAGAAAATGATGACGCCGCATTTGCGGTTGCTACATCATTTACAGACAGAATGAAAGCTGAAACGGATAATGATGATGCAATAGAAGTCTATGAATCGTATGTTCCGGGAAACGATGATTTCACTAAGCAGCTTGAAATTATCAGAGAGGCAGGAGTTACTAATGTTCTGCTTGCCGGTGATATCAACGATTCCTACAAAATAGCAGAACAGGCACAGAAAATCGGACTTGATACTATATTTCTGGGTAGTACAGACTGGACAACAGATGAATTCAAAAATCTGGCGGGAGATGTCGGCACGATAGAAAACGTTGAGTTTATCAGTTTTTTCGGAGCAGAAGAAGCTGATAATAAAGAAGCTGAGAAGTTTATGAAAGCATATCAGGAAAAATACGGCAGCAGTACACCATCTGATGCCGTTGCACTGGGATATGATGCATATGTTATTGCCATAAATGCTATTGATAAGGCAAGTGATGACGCAACGCCTGAAGAGGTCAGGGAAGTGCTTGCCGGTCAGACTAAATTCGAGGGCGCTTCAGGGCTGATTACATTCAATGGTATGGGAGATCCTATAAAGCCAGCATATATAAGTGTATGGAGAAATGGAGAAATAGAAACAATTTCAACAATAAATCCGACTTTATAAGGATTTAAAATAAATATTATTATTATACAAAAGGAGAAAATAATGGAACAGAAGATTAAAGATGCATTAGAACAGATCAGACCTTTCCTTCAGAGAGATGGAGGCGACATTGAATTCGTTGAGTACACTGACGATAATATTGTTAAGGTAAGACTTCAGGGACATTGCGCAGGATGCCCGGGTGCTCAGATGACAATCAAGGGTGTTGTTGAGAAAATATTAAAAGAAAGCTATCCTGAGGTTGCAGGTGTTGAATCTGTAATGTAGTGCTATGGATTTACTTGAACGAGTTAATCAGAAAATCAGAGAAAACCGGACAGAAATGATATCATCTCTGTCCGGACTTGTTTCTATCCCGAGTGTGGTCGGGGCGGCATCAGGAGACAGACCTTTTGGTGAAAAAGTACATGAAGCGTTTGAATATATGCTTGATCTGGCCGCAGCAGAAGGTTTTGATACTTTTAATGCGGATAATTATGGCGGGCATATTGATTTCAAAGGCAGAAAGCCCGGAATAGCAGGTATCGTAGGACATCTTGATGTGGTTCCTGAAGGTGACGGATGGGATTTTGACCCATATGGAGGAGATGTTATCGACGGCAGAATATGCGGGCGAGGTACTATGGATGATAAAGGTCCGGTAATCGCTTCGTTTTATGCTATGAAGGCTCTGAAAGAATGCGGTTATGAACCGGCAAGAACTGTCAGACTGATACTCGGTCTTGATGAGGAAACCAACTGGTACGGCATGGAGCATTATCTTGATACCGTCAGGGAGCAGCCTGACTTTGCATTTACACCGGACGGAGACTTCCCTGCAATACATGGAGAGAAAGGAATACTTGTCTTTGATATAGTGAAGAAGTTTTCTGCTGCAGGGGACAGGGGTCTTGTATTGCGTTCAGTTAATGGTGGTACTGCAGCTAATTGCGTTGCTGATTATGCCAGAGCTGTTCTCAGTGACAAAAGTGGAGGCAGCTACGATATTGTCAGAGAAAAGGCCGCCGCATTTAAAGAGAAAAAGAATTTTGAAATAAAATGCAGAGGTATAGGCAAAAGTCTTGAGATAACAATACATGGTGTCTCTGCCCATGGAGCCAGACCGGAGAAAGGAAAAAACGCAGTATCTATGATGATGGAATTTCTGGGTGAACTCAATTTCTCATCTGATGATACGAATGAATTTATAAGCTTTTATAATAGTTGTATAGGTTATGATATTCATGGGGAACGAATCGGATGTGACTTTTCTGATGAAGAGTCAGGAAAACTTGTTTTTAACGTAGGCATGATAGAGGCTGATACCAGGACTGCGAAAATAACAGCCAATATCAGATATCCGGTTACAATGAACGATGAACAGATATATGAAGGTATGATGAGTATTCTGGATAAATATGATCTGGGAATAGTCAAAGGGAAACATCAGCAGCCAATTTATATACCTGAGGATGCGCCTGTGATAACTGCACTTATGCAGATATACAGGAAGCATACAGGTGATATGCAGAGCAGACCTCTGGTGATTGGGGGAGGAACCTATGCCAGAGCGGTGAAGAACACTGTTGCTTTCGGTGCCCGGTTCCCGGGTGAACCCGAACTGGCTCATCAGAAAAACGAATGCATTACCATAGATAATATGGTGAAACTTGCAGAAATATATGCAGAGGCAATTTACAGATTGTCGGAACTTAGCTGATTTCCCGATACACTTAATTCACATTCTGGAGAGTTAAATGAGAATCGATATCAAAGGTATCCTTGACAGGGATGAGGAAGAAACAAAAAATGAACAGACGGCGGACGAGGTATCAGTCAGGCGGATTTACGAAGCTGATTCCACCTCGGATTTATTGGAGGTATCTGACTCTGAAGTAGAATCAGAACATGACTCTGAGGAAGAGCACGAGCTGGAAGATGTAATTAAATGTGAAGCGGCTGATGAACCTGATGTTTTGCCGGTCTCAGAAGCAGAAGATGCTCCTGAGACGGAGCATGAGCCTGAACCTGAGCTTGAGCCTGAACCGGAAGCTGAACCTGAGCCTGAGTTGAAACCTGAAAAAGAAGGC
>JBJESR010000084.1:0-3808 GCA_051882895.1 Lentihominibacter sp. | reverse complement strand
GAGGTATTTAAAGAATGAGTATACGACTTGGATATGACTTGACAATTGAACAGGCTCAGAAGCTTGTAATGACCCCGGAGCTTATACAGGCCATACAGATTCTGCAGTTCAATACGCAGGAGCTGGATTCTTATGTTCAGGAGCAGCTTCTGGTTAATCCTGTCCTTGAAAGCAGTACGTCGGAACAGACGGATAATCGTCATGACGACGGCAATGCCGGAGAATTCAGTGAAGAACATCGTGACCAGAAAGACAGCATAACTTCGAAGGACGATGAATTTGACTGGAAAGAGTACATTAAGGACAGGCAGTATGATGATATAAGCTATGGACACTGGGAGGACAAGAACGGTGAAGAAAAAGAAAATACATACGAACAGTATGTATCTTCTGATGTCACTCTGCCGGAGCATCTTATGTTCCAGCTGCAGTTCGCGTCTGCCAAGAAGGGCTGCAGGAAGGTCGGCAAATATATAATCGAGTCTCTTGATGAAAACGGTTATATGACATGTACAGTTCCTGAGATAGCTGAAGCGACAGGAGCACCTGAGGAGAAAGTCCTTGAGGTGCTTGATATGATACATACCTTTGATCCTATGGGTGTAGGGGCTGCTGATCTCAGGGAGTGTCTGATCATCCAGCTCAGGCAGCTGGGGCAGCTTACGGAGACCTTTGAAGAGATAGTGAATAACCACCTTGAGGATCTGGCCAACAACAGACTTGGTGTAATAGCCAGGGATATGGGTATATCACCGAAAGAGGTTCAGAAGATGAGTGACATCATCAGAACTCTGGAACCTAAACCGGGAAGGCAGTTTGCTTCTCAGATGGATACGAAATACATAGTTCCGGATGTCATTGTCGAGAGAATTGACGATGATTATGTTGTCACAATAAATGACAACAGCACTCCTCATCTGATGGTGAGTTCATATTATCAGAAGCTTCTGCATGAAGCCGACAAGGATGATAAGCTGTCGAAATATCTGTCGGACAGAGTGAATTCTGCACTCTGGCTCATCAAGAGCATAGAACAGCGAAAACAGACAATATATAATGTAGTTACAGCAGTAGTCAAATACCAGAAGGATTTTTTTGACAAGGGAAGCAAGTACCTTAAAACCCTGACACTGAAGGACATAGCCGAGGAAGTGGGAATCCATGAATCCACGGTGTCCAGGTCGATAAACGGCAAGTATCTGCAGTGTCCGAGAGGCGTGTTTGAGATAAAGTATTTCTTCTCGGCAGGAGTTTCGGGAAGCAGCGGAGAGGGAATCTCTTCAAACAGCATCAAGGAATTTATCAAAGAGATCGTGGACAATGAGGATCACTCGTCTCCGTACAGTGATCAGGATATGGTTGAGCTGCTCAGACAGAAGGGTATAAATATATCCAGAAGAACAGTTGCGAAGTACAGAGATGAGCTTCATATTCTGTCATCTTCGAAACGAAGAAGATATTAACCTTCGGATAAGGTTGGTATATAAATAGTGTGTTTAAATATTAGGAGGATCAAAATGGCAATTAAAATCGGAATCAGCGGATTCGGACGTATTTCCAGAGTCGTTATACGTGCAGCAATGGATATGCCGGAAATTGAAATCGCTGGAATCAATTACAGGAATGCAGATCTTGATTATCTGATTTACATGTTGAAGTATGACTCGGTATTCGGACGTTTTCCGAAGGAACTGGGAAAATACGACGGAGGACTTCTCATTGACGGCAGGAAGGTTCCTGTTTACAGTGAGGATGATGTAAGAAATATTCCGTGGGGAGAATGCGGTGCAGAATATATCGTTGAAGGTACAGGTGCGTATAACACGACAGAAAAATGTCAGGCTCACCTTGATGCCGGTGCGAAGAAGGTAATCATTACAGCTCCTGCGAAGGATGATTCACCTACATTTGTAGTGGGGGTCAACCATAATGAATACAGACCGGATATGAATGTTGTTTCCAATGCTTCATGTACAACAAACTGCCTCGCACCGCTGTGCAAGGTCCTCGAAGATAATTTCGGAATTGAACAGGGTCTTATGGCTACTATTCATGCAGCAACTTCGAAGCAGACTGTTGTCGACAAGAGAAACAACAAGGACTGGAGAATAGGCAGATCAGTATTCAGCAGCATTATCCCGACTACAACAGGTGCTGCCAAGGCTGTTGCCAAGGTAATCCCTTCTCTTCAGGGCAAGATGACAGGCTTCGCATACAGAGTACCGACAAATGACGTATCCGTTGTTGATCTTAACGTAATGCTCAAAACTCCTGCAAGCCTCGAAGAAATCAATGCAGCTGTGAAAAAGGCCGCAGAGGGTGAACTCAAGGGAGTTCTGGAATATGTTGAAGACAAGTGCGTTACATGTGACTTTATCGGTGATTCCAATACATCCATCTTTGATGCTACAATGGGAATTGCTCTCAATGACAAGTTCTTCAAGCTTATTGCATATTACGATAACGAATTCGGATATTCCACAAAAGTGCTCGAGCTTATCAGGCATATGTACAGCGTTGATAACGCATAATAATAGACAGGAAGAAATCTGGCAGCCGGCGCAGTCCGGCTGTCAGTAATTGATTATATAAAAAGAAGAGGAAGGGTCAATTATGAAAAAAACTGTTAAAGACATTAATGTTGCCGGCAAAAAAGTTCTGGTAAGATGCGATTTCAATGTACCTATGAAGGATGGCGTTATTACTGATGATATCAGGATAACATCAGCACTGCCAACTATAGAATATCTGACAGCAGAAGGGGCTGCTGTAATTCTCATGTCGCATATGGGAAGGCCGAAGGGGGAACCGAAACCGGAGTATTCTCTCAAACCTGTTGCTGACAGATTGTCAGAGCTTTTAGGCAGAGAAGTGATCTTTGCAGCATCTCCGCAGGTGGTGGATGATAATGTCAGAGCTGCTGCCGCCAAGCTTGAGGGCGGGCAGATAATGCTCCTTGAAAATGTGAGATACAGAGCTGAAGAGACGAAGAATGAAGAGCCTTTCACAGGCCAGCTTGCATCTCTGGGAGAAATTTTCGTAAATGATGCTTTCGGTACTGCTCACAGAGCACACTGCTCAACAGCAGGACTGGCGAAATATATGCCTAGCGTATCAGGATTCCTTATTGAAAAAGAAGTGAAATTCCTGGGAGATGCGCTGGAGGCTCCTGAAAGACCGTTTGTTGCAATAATGGGAGGAGCCAAGGTGGGAGATAAGATCCCTGTGATCGAAAACCTGCTTAAGAAAGTGGATACACTCATTATCGGCGGAGGAATGAGCTATACATTCTTCAAGGCCATGGGATATGAAATAGGAACATCGATCCTCGACGAAGAGAGCATAGGACTTGCCGGAGATCTGATGAAAAAGGCTGAAGAAACGGGAGTTGAGCTTCTGATTCCTGTAGATACAGTCTGTGCGAAAGAATTTGATAATAATAGTGAAAAAGCTGTGTTTGACAGAGATAAGATCCCTGCTGATATGATGGGAATGGATATCGGACCGGATACCATAAAGCTTTACTGTGATGTGATTGCCAGAGCTAAAACAATAGTGTGGAACGGTCCTGCAGGAGTATTTGAGATGCCTTCATTTGCAGAGGGTACCAGGGCGATAGCCGCGGCTCTTGCTGAAAGTGATGCTGTTACTGTCATCGGAGGAGGGGATTCGGCAGCTGCTGTTGAACAGTTCGGCTTTGCAGATAAAATGACCCATATCTCAACCGGCGGCGGGGCATCCCTGGAATTCCTTGAGGGCAAAGAACTGCCGGGAATTTCATGTTTGGAGGACAAGTAATGAGAGTACC
>JBJESR010000083.1:0-3881 GCA_051882895.1 Lentihominibacter sp. | reverse complement strand
GTGAAATGGTTGAATGCACTTTCGGTACAGGAATATTTGATGCTTCATGGCAGGAGGTTATCTCCGGACTGGCATGGGGTCTGGGATATTTCGGAATGCCTCACATTCTGGTAAGATTCATGTCCATTGAGAAACCGTCGATGGTAAAGAAAAGTGCTACAATGGCAATTATCTGGGTAGTTATAACTCTCGGATGCGCATGCCTGATCGCATATTTCGGAAGAATGCTTATGGCGGAAGAACTGCTGTCAGACGGCTCTCAGAAGATGGTATTCATCGAATTCGCAAGACAGCTGTTCCCGAGCTTCCTGGCAGGAATTCTGATGGCGGCTATTATTGCGGCTTCAATGTCAACTGCAGATTCACAGCTTCTGGTAGCATCAAGCTCCTTTACATCTGATATATATAAGCCTATTATCAGGAAAGACGCTAAAGAAAAAGAAATCCTCTGGGTAGGAAGAATAGTAGTGGTAATAGTAGCAATTATCGCGTTCTTCATTGCCAACAGCAAGGGCGCAGGAGCTCAGGCCATCATGAATCTTGTGGAAAACGCATGGGCCGGCTTCGGTTCATCCTTCGGACCGGTAATACTGCTGTCGCTGTTCTGGAGAAGATTTACATACAAAGGTGCCATCGCCGGTGTACTCGGTGGTGCTATCGTAGACGTTGTATGGTACAATCTGCTGTCAGCGTCAACGGGAATCTATGAACTGTTCCCTGGCTTCATCGCAGGATTTATCTGTGCAGTTGTCGTTACTCTTCTTGATAAAGAACCTCATGAGGATGTTACAGCACTGTTTGATAAAGCTATGGCTGACGGAGATGAATAGAAGAAAACGGGCGGCAGCCGCTGCCGCTGAGGCATATATAAAATGAATATGAATTAAACGGCAGATGGCAGACTCTGATGCTTGATATTTCGGAGTCTGCCTCTGTCGTTCTTTGTCGTTCTGCAAAGTGTTAAAAATAAGCTGACAGAGCAGATAATTCCGATTTGTTCTATATTCCGGGCACGATAATATATAATCTAAAGATATTGAGGAGAATGGTCATGAATAATTTTTCGTACCACCCATGCCAGCCGGGATATTATCAGGCCGGAGAAAAATATCAGGAACTTAACTACAGCGAGGACTGTAAACTGGGGAAAATCATCTGCCAGATGTTTGAGGTGACAAGACCGAATGAACACCGTATCCGCGTAATACCGGACGGCTGCAATGATATTCTGATAAGCTGCGATGGAGAACAGATAAATAGCTGGTTCTCACCTTCGGTAACCAAATCCACCAATTTCCATTTCCAGAAAGCGGAATGGATTTTCGGTGTGCGCTTTTATCCGGGTGCAGACTGCTTCCTGCTGCGGGAACGTATTCCTGTAAGCAAATCTCATCCAATAGAAGTCAGAGAACTGCTGCCGGATTTTGACTGCCTGGAAGATGAGCTGAAGGCATCGATATCATTTGTGCGCAGACATGAAATAATAGAGGATTATCTGCTGGAAAGGATAACACCTAAAAATAATGTTGAAAACATATTGTCATGTGCTGTAAGACTTCTGATAGAAACCAACGGTGTGATCTCAATAGAAAAACTGGCAGAGGAAGTAGGCTACGGTACAAGATATCTGAGACAGCTGTTCACAGATTATATCGGGCATTCCAGTAAAGAGCTTGCCAATATGATACGCATGCAGAAGACACTGCAGTGCCTTCTGGAGCATCCGGATCAGAAGCTGAGCGATATTGCCATTAAATACGGATTCTCGGATCAGTCCCATATGAACAGAGAATTCAAGAAATATATGGGAGTTACAGCCAGAATAATCAGGGAAAGAGGACAGTGGAACAGTATCCTGGGGGCGGAGCTCAGCAGAATTTTTTAGAATTAAATATGTTTATGAAAGATTGAACGGAGTGTATACATTGTATGCAATTCCGTTTTTTTCTATACAAGAACAGAATAATGTTATAAAAAATTCTCTGGTAATATTTTTTGCCAGGAGGAAACGTGATGAAAATATCAAATGATTCAGTAGTTTTCAGTTTCAGCAGAAACAATACTCCGGTAGTGCGGGTAGATGCACCGGCAACAGTGGAGGTTGAAACCAAGGACTGTTTTTCAAATCAGCTCTGCTCACCGGAAGACAGGATGGAACAGCTTGACTGGGATATGACAAACCCGGCAACAGGCCCCATCTATGTTAATGGAGCAGAAGCTGGAGATACACTGAAAGTTACAGTAAATCGGATAAAAACAGCAGAACAGGGAGTCGCATGCTGCCTGGAAGGCGAGGGCGTGCTGGGACACAGAATCAGCGGCAGCCATACGAAGATTGTGAAGGTTGAAGATGGTGTTGCTCATTTTGCGCCCGGGATTGATATTCCGGTTAATACCATGATAGGTGTAATCGGAGTGGCACCTGAAGGGGAACCTGTTAATGCAGGAACACCGGGACCACATGGCGGTAACATGGACAACACTATGATAACAGACAGTTCGGTATTGTATTTTCCTGTAGCGACAGAAGGTGCACTGCTGGCTCTGGGAGATGTTCACGCTGTTATGGGCGATGGTGAAATCGGGGTCAGCGGTCTGGAGATTCCGGCTGAAGTCAGTCTGACCATTGAACTCATCAAGGGAAGACAGTATGAATATCCTGTCCTTGAAAACAGTGACAGCTTCAGTGTTATAGTATCCAGGCCGACAGTTGATGAAGCTGTGGTCAGAGCGACTGAGCTGATGCACGATTTCCTGACAGAACGAAGCAGTCTCTCAGAGACCGATCTGGTGATGCTTATGAGCCTTGCAGGCAATCTGCAGATCTGCCAGGTGGTGGATCCTGAGAAGACTGTCAGGTTCGTATTCCCTAAAGCATATATGGACAGAGCTGAATTTTAAAAGGACTGAACTGACTGGTGATGCTTTTGAGCAGCACATGGAAAAGGAGTTTATCATGCAGATAATAAAAGACTATGTATATAATTTCTCGAAAAACAACAAACCGGTGGCAACAGCTGAACCGGGAGAAATACTGCAGTTTGAGACACTGGACTGTTTCTCCAACAGGCTGAAGACTGAAGAAAATCTTATCACAGAGCTTTCATACAGCTATGATGTGGCAAATCCCGCAACAGGTCCGGTATATATTAACGGAGCAGAGCCTGGTGACGTTCTCGCAGTTGACATTCTGGATATCAGGGTGGCGGAGGAAGGTACCATCACTACAGATGGTGTCTGCGGTCCGCTTTATGATCACTCGGAGATAAGGACGAAGAAAATCAGAATTGAGAATGGATTTGCAGATTTCAACGGTGTGAAGTTCCCGATTGATCCGATGATCGGAGTAATTGGTACAGCTCCGGACGGAGAAGACGTGATTGACGGCTATCCCGGAAATCATGGCGGAAATATGGACAGCAAGCTTATTAAAAAAGGAGCGAGAGTTTATCTGCCTGTAAGAGTTGAGGGTGCACTGCTTCAGATGGGAGATGTGCATGCCACAATGGGAGATGCCGAGCTTTGCGGCACGGGAATAGAAATCCCGGCATCTATTCAGGTTAAAATATCACTGATTAAGAATTTCGAGCTTAACTGGCCTGTTACAGAAACAGCAGATCACTGGTATGTGAATGCGTGTGCACATAATTTTGATGAAGCTATCAGGAATGCATCCCTGGAGCTGCAGCGTCTCATCATGAATGCTACAGGCTGGGATGAAACAGATGCGTATATGTATATGTCAGTACAGAGCGATGTGGAAATCAATCAGGCATGTGTACCTTGTGAGGTTGCCATGATTCTGAGATTCGGCACACCGAAACTGCCGCAGTTTAAACCACTTATCGGATAGATGCAGGTTTTAAACCATTCATTGTATC
>JBJESR010000082.1:0-3887 GCA_051882895.1 Lentihominibacter sp. | reverse complement strand
CGCCCTTTCTTATCGCCAGCATCACAGACCGCTGCAACCTTCACTGCGAAGGCTGTTATGCCAGAGCAAACCACATCTGCACAGACAGGCAGGATACCTGCATCCCGACAGCCTGTACCCACGAATCAGCTTCAAATTCAGACCAGACCTCGACAGCGGATTCAGACCATACCCTCAGCCGTAACAGATGGTCCGAAATATTCACAGAAGCCGCCAGGCTCGGCATCAGCTTCATACTGCTGGCAGGAGGCGAACCCTTCCTGCGTCCCGACATACTGGAATCTGCCGCAGAACACAGACAGATTATTTTCCCGGTTTTCACCAACGGCACACTGATAACCGAAAGCTCCGCCACACTCTTTGATAAAAACAGGAATCTGATCCCGGTCCTCAGCATCGAAGGCAGCCGTGAAACGACAGACCAGCGCCGGGGCAGCGGTACATACGACACCCTCACCGCCGGAATGAAGATCCTCACCGGCAGAAAAATCCTTTTCGCCGCTTCAGTTACCGTCACAAGAGACAACATGTCCGAAGTATTTTCTGACATCTTTATTGATACACTGGCACATGCCGGCTGCAAAGGAGTAATCTACGTTGAATTTGTTCCTGTCGATTCAGCATCCATACCCCTCGCACCGGATGACAGCGACAGAGAAAGGATTATGCGAAGGCTGGACGCTCTCCGAAAGGCCCGCCGGGATATGGTTTTCGTCGCTTTTCCGGGAGATGAAAAACGCTCAGGCGGCTGTCTGGCAGCAGGCAGAGGATTCTTTCATATCAATCCCCGCGGAGGAGCGGAGCCTTGTCCGTTTTCCCCGTATTCGGACATCAGCCTGAAAACCGTCAGCCTGCTGGATGCCCTTCAGTCACCTCTTTTCACAAAGCTCAGAGCATCAGGAGCACTGGAAAACGAACACATCGGGG
The DNA here is from genome assembly GCA_051882895.1 of Lentihominibacter sp. Taxonomy (GTDB): domain Bacteria; phylum Bacillota; class Clostridia; order Peptostreptococcales; family Anaerovoracaceae; genus Lentihominibacter. Next base: position 2,960 of record JBJESR010000082.1, on the reverse strand, counting down.
GCTGCACACTTTTTGAACAGGAAGAAATGGTAAAGGAAATGCTGGAGGGAAGCGATGAACAGTAAATCTGCAGAACATACAATGACAACGAGAGAACGGATAATCGATGAAGCCCTGAGCCTTTTCTCGATTCACGGATACAAAGGAACCAGCGTCAAAAGTATCGCTGATGCTGTAGGCATCAGGGACAGCTCCATCTACAAGCATTTTGCCAGCAAGCGTGAGATCATAGATGCCATCGTGGAGCAGATGCAGATGCGTATAGAGAAAATGTCTGTCGATGCCGGCATGCCTCAGGAATCCGAAGCCGGACAGGTTTACAGCCATATGTCTCTTGAAACACTGCAGGCCCTCAGCCGCAAAGCGTTCGTTTTTTATCTCCAGGATGATTTCATGTCACGTTTCTGGCGCCTTGCCGGAATCGAGCAGTACCAGAACAAAGAAATATACGAGATATACAGTACGATATTTTTTGACCGGAGTATTGAATATCTACGGGAGCTTTTCACAGAAATGATAAAAACGGGGGCTTTTCACGAGGCTGACCCCGAAGCCATGGCCATAAGCTTCTATACGCCCATCTTTTTCCTGCTCAGCAAATACAGCGACCGCCCGGACAGGACCGAAGAGGCCCTTTTCATACTGGACAGGCAGATTGCTGAATTTTACCGGGTATACAAGAAATAACAGGGGTCCTGCACATTTTCCTGTTCCCCGCATATCTTTAATATGTATGAAGATATTACTGCTGTTCTGATATATACAAAAAAAGGGGAACAATCATGTGTGATAAAAAAGATATAATTGATTTCGGGCCATATCCTTTCGTGGTTGACATTGACCGTGCGACAAAACATAATGATGACTTCCGGAGGACTTTATGGACCGGCAAGTACCTGCAGCTTACATTAATGAGCATTCCTGCCGGCGGCGAAGTCGGGCTGGAGATACATCCTGACACGGATCAGTTTTTCCGCTGCGAAGCAGGGGAGGGTGTTGTTTTCATGGGCTACCGCAAGGACTGCCTCCAGTTCAGAAGAATTTTCAATGAAAACGATGCCATTTTCATTCCTGCCGGAACATGGCATAATCTCGTAAACATCGGTGACTGCCCGCTTAAACTGTACAGTATTTACGCTCCGCCGCACCACCCGCACGGAACGGTGCACCGTACCAAGGCGGATTCCGATGCTTCCCATGACTGATTTCTGTACAGCTATCGGCTGTACTCAAGCTGCTTAAAAGCATGCACTCAAAAAGCGCATACGAAATCTCATTCTTCTGATTTCGTATGCGCATCAATTCGCAGTTTACCGATACCTGTCAGTTTATTTACATTTAGCCAGCAGCTTTTCCCACTGGGAATCAACGTACTGCTGAGTTTCCTCGATCATCCACTCATTGCCCTTCCTGAACATATGATTGAATCTGCCCTGTTTTCTCAGGAACTCTTCAACCGGCAGCTTCTTCTTAGGCTCATAGGTCAGATGCCACTCGCCCTCCACGATCTCATACATCGGCCATACACATGTATCCACTGCCAGTCTGCAGATTTCCTGCAGATCCTCGGCCTCATATCTCCAGCCTCTCGGGCACGGCGCCAGCACATTGAGGAAGCATGGCCCCTCTGTGTAGATAGCCTTGTGTGCCTTTTCGTGAAGATCCTTGAAATTACCGAAAAAAGTCGTCTGAGCTGCATACGGTATATTATGAGCAGCGATGATAGCTGTCAGATCCTTCTTGTTCTGGATTTTTCCCGGAATGTCTTTGCCGGCCGGAGATGTGGTGGCATCAGCGAATCTCGGTGTCGATGATGACCGCTGGATTCCTGTGTTCATGTACGCCTCATTGTCATAGCACACATAAACCATGTCGTGTCCTCTTTCCATGGCTCCGGAAAGGGACTGCATGCCGATGTCATAGGTTCCCCCGTCACCGCCGAAGGCGATGAACTTGAAGGTATCGTCAATCTTGCCGCGCTTCTTTAATGCTTTGTATGCCGCTTCAACTCCTGACATTGTTGCCGCACCGTTGGCAAATGCCGTATGTATATAGCTGTCGTAATATGCTGTATGAGGATATATAAAGGTGGACACCTCCAGGCAGCTGGTTGCATTGGTTATCACGGCTTTGTCCTCAGGCTCCAGCGCTCTCAGAACACCTCTGACAGCAACACCGGCACCGCATCCTGCGCAGAGACGATGACCCCCCGCCAGACGTTCCGGCTTTTCCACTTCTTTTTTTAAATTATATGCCATTGTCTGTGCTCTCCTATTCTTCGTACTTCTTGTGATCGAATCCGCGTTCTCCGAATCTGGAGTCTCTTACTCCGACGTATCTGTATACGTCGCCCGGATCGTCCGTTTCATTTATGATAAACAGATCGTTGTAGATTTCGTAGTAGTCTTCAACTGTGATATCTCTGCCGCCGAGACCGTAGATATAGTTGATGGCGTACGGCTTGTTCGGCAGATCATAAAGTGAGTTTCTCGCTTCGTTGAACAGCGGGCCGCCGCTGTTTGAGAAGCTCTCGGCCTTGTCCATGATGGCTACGGCTTTAACCTTGCACATTGCTTCTGCCAGCGGAACTCTAGGGAACGGTCTGAAAACTCTCAGCTTGATGAGCCCTACCTTCTTACCTTCGGCTCTCAGTCTGTCAACGGCTTCCTTGCCTGTTCCTGCAGATGAACCGATGACTACCAGTGCAACTTCTGCATCATCCATCATATATTCTTCAAAGAATCCGTATTTACGCCCTGTCACCTTCTCGAATCTCTTGGCAACGTCCATGATGATAGGCATCGCGTCCTTCATGGCCTGTGCCTGTGATCTCTTGACTTCCATATAATACGGTGATATTCCATAAGGACCTACCGCCAGCGGATTCTCATGCTTCAGCAGGTAATTCTCGGGATTGTATTCGCCGACAAATTCCTTAACCTCTTCATCCTCCATCAGCT
>JBJESR010000081.1:0-19278 GCA_051882895.1 Lentihominibacter sp. | reverse complement strand
AGCTGAACCTTGCCTTCAGGAGTTTTGTAAGCCTTGAGACCTTCGAACATTTCCTGAGCATAATGGAAAACAACTGCAGCAGGATCCAGCTGAAGTGGTCCATAAGGGACGATTCTTCCGTCGTGCCAGCCTTTGCCGTCTTCGTATTCCATGATGAACATGTGGTCAGTGAATTCTGTACCGAATCTCAGAGTGTCGGGATCCGGCTTTGCCTTGGGTTTTTCTGTTTTTGTGATTGGGAAATTGTATTTCATGGCGTTCTCCTTTGATTGATAATATATTTTGAGGTCTGCACGGTTCAGGTGCCGGCCTGTTTTGCGTCTGCTGATAACAGGCTGCGGACAGATGCACATGCCCGGTCTGCCGTAACCATTTTACAATAAACCGGATAAAAAGTCCATCTTTTACATGATAAATATAATACTGAAATTGTGTCATGTCAACAATAAAACAGATAAAAATTTATACATAAAAACAAAAATAATAAAAACACATGATTTTCTTTAAACCCACATAAAAAACATATATAATAAGCCCGTTATGATAAATGCAGGAAGAAGTATTAAAATAATTACAAGGATAATATCTGTAATGATAATATTGACAGTTCTGGCCTTTCTGGTGGTGATCGGTGTCAACCTCTATGTCGTAAAGAGCACGGAGGGCGATATCCGGGCGGTTTTTGACTCTGATGATGACACTCTCACCTCAGAGGAAATTGAAGATATGAAATCTCTGAATGCCGAATGCATTATGGTACTGGGAGCCTCTGTGAATCCCGACGGTACACCCAGCCCCATGCTGCAGGACAGGCTTGACCTGGGGATAGCTCTCTACCACGCAGGAGCGGCACCGAAGCTGCTGCTTTCCGGGGACAACGGACAGGTGGTATACAACGAGGTGGCCGTGATGAAATCCTATGCTGAAGAAAACGGCGTGAAGGAGGAGGATATTTTCCTGGATCATGCCGGATTTTCCACATACGAATCGGTGTACAGGGCCAGTTATATTTTTAATGTAAACAGAATGATCGTAGTGACTCAGAAGTACCATCTGTACAGATCTCTTTACGGCTGCAGGAAAATGGGAATCGAAGCCTATGGAGCTGCATCCGACCAGGAAATCTACAGAGGACAGGAGTTCAGAGAAATACGTGAGATTCTTGCCAGAGACAAGGATTTCGTGAAATGGATCATTAAACCCGCACCGACATTTTTAGGGGAGGTTATTCCGATAAGCGGCAGCGGGATAGAGACCCACTGAACAGGATGAGGTGTATTGATGAAAAAATGTTCAAAGGTTGCACTTGTAAAGTGCACTTCGTATGATCAGCAGGAGGTTGATGCGGCAGTGAGACAGGCTGTAGACCTCCTTGGAGGTTTCGACAGTATCTTTGAGTGTGATGGCGACAGTCTGCTGGTGCTGAAACCGAATCTACTGGCTAAAGCGGCCCCCGAAAGGGCGTGCACGACACATCCGGCGGTGTTCAGCGCTGTCGGTAAGGCTCTGCAGGACAGCGGATACAATAATCTCAGGTACGGTGATTCTCCCGGAAACCCCGTGGTGAAGCCTGAGAAGGTGGCAGAGGAGTGCGGAATAAAAGCGGCGGCAGATGAACTGGGAATTCCTATAGGCAATTTCGAGAAAGGTACCGAGGTGGATTTCCCGCAGGGAAGAGTCGCCGACAGATTTATTCTGTGTGATGAAGTGATTCGGGCAGATGGGATAATAAATATCTGCAAGATGAAGACCCATCAGCTTGAGAGGATAACCGGCGCTGTCAAGAACATTTTCGGCTGTGTTTACGGAGCCAATAAGGCAGCATCCCATGCTAAGTATCCTACAGCAGAGATTTTCGCCAAAATGATGGCTGACCTTAACTGTCTGATAAAGCCGGTGCTTCATGTTATGGACGGAGTCGTTGCAATGGAGGGAAACGGACCTCAGTCAGGCACTCCTGCACCAGTGAACGTGATTCTTGCATCCGCGGACCCGGTTGCCCTTGACAGTGTTTTCTGCCATCTGGTGGATCTGAGACCGGAGCTTGTACCTACGAATCTGTACGGGCAGGAGCAGGGAATCGGAACATATGAGAATATAGAAATCATGACTGCAGACGGGATTCTTACTCCTGAGCAGGCGGCAGAACTGTACGGAAACAGAAGCTTTAACGTACAGCGAAGCAGGGAATTTCGCGGTGCCCTGAAGCCGGTTAGATTTCTGGCCCCTTTTCTTGAGAAGAAGCCTGTTGTAAAAAAGGAACGCTGCATCGGATGCGGCATATGTGTGAAGGCATGCCCGGTGGACGGCAAAGCCGTATCTCTGGAGCCCTCTGGTGGTACTCGAGTCGCTGTGTATGACTACAGCAGATGCATCAAGTGCTACTGCTGCCAGGAAATGTGCCCTGAGAAAGCCATCACAGTCAGGAAACCGCTGCTTGCCAGAATTGCCGACCGCAACTGGAAAATATAAAAGAAGAGGATGTATCACTCTGATGACACAGCCTCTTCATCCATAAGCTTATATAATTCACGCCAGCTGCGCACATCCATTTTTTTATAGATATTGGATGTGTGCTTTTTTAATGTGTTGGGACTGATAGACAATTTATCACACAGTTTATCCCGGGATATTCCGTCAAGAAGCAGATAGAGAATCTCAACCTCTCTGCGGGTCAGCTCATAGTGATCCATGAGATGGTCGCGGCTCGGATAATGGCGCCTGTTTTCTGTAAACTGCTGGAAACTTCTTGAGGCTCTGTAGCCCAGATGACTTTTGAGAAGGTCAAGAATGAGCATTTCCTCGTCGGAGAAATCAACATCGTCCTTTTTCCTGAACAGATCTATACAGCCATAGAATCTTCCATCGTGGATGATAGTGAGAATGGCGGAATAATGGATATTGTCAGGCGCGAACATCGCCTGATAAAATGGTGTGTTCGCTCTTGCCTCGTCACTCATCAGGTCTGTTTCGCGATAGGCCATGGCTGTTGGTGCGGCGAAGGTCCATCGCGTATAGTCCATATCCTGGTATTCATCTATGTATCTCTGCCATCGTTCCTCGGGCAGTCCTATACCCACAGGGCGTGTAAGCTCATAAGGGTTATCAGGGGAGGCCAGATAAAAAGTTCCGACTTCATACGGAATCAGGAATTTCAGGGATGAGAGCACGGATTTTCTCATATCATCGTAATCTTCAGTGGTGTATATCTTATAGATGATATCGTTCAGCAGCATCATGTCATTTTTATGTATCACAGCAGCCTCCTTTCCACGGAACCCGATTCTGTCTATTATCTGAAGTATAACACATTGCCGGCAATTATACTACTTAATTAATCCATAGATACTACTTAAGGGGGCTTTATAGTAATTAAGGCGTAAAAAAATCACAATGTTAGGTAATTTATGAATTTTCTGAAAAGTGATAGGATATAACCACTCAAAAGCAATAAGTGTTTATTTATTAAAGGAGGATTTGTTATGGAATATGGTATTATCTCCTGCATACCTATCGCGGTACTTATCATTGGTGTGCTTATTACAAAGAGAATGCCTGAAATGATCATACTGTCGTCCATTATCGGAGCAGTACTGGTTTACAAGGCAAAGTTTTTCACAGGATATGTCGGACTGATATACGGGGCCCTTGCCAACGAGTCGTATCAGTTCCTGCTGATTCTGCTGCTGGGTTTCGGAGGAATGATCAAGCTCTTCGAGAAGTCAGGTGCGCTGCAGGGGTTCGGCAAGGCCATATCAAAGGTGGCTGACGGTCCGAAAAAATCCATGGTTGCCACATGGATAATGGGCGTACTGATGTTTGTGGATGATTACCTCAATGTGCTGGCGGTTTCATCGTCAATGAGAGGCATTACTGATAAAAACGGAATACCTCGTGAACATCTGGCATATGGTGTCAATTCAATGGGTGCATGTGTATGTGTGCTTATTCCGTTCACAAGCTGGGCGACCTTCGCAATGGGAGTTATGTCCGAGCAGGGTCTGGGCTTCAGCGATTATGTGAGAGCTCTGCCTTATATGTTCTTCCCTATAATTGCAATTGCAGTATGTCTGCTGGTTGCTGTAGGTGTCATTCCGAAGGTAGGCGTGATCAGGAAAGCTTATCAGAGAGTTGCCGCAGGCGGTCCTGTTCTCGTTAAAGAAGAAACAGACGGAGCGTCTATAGTTAATATGGGAGCTTCGGAAGATGAGGAAGAACCTGAGCCTACTTCAGCACTGAACTTTTTCATTCCGATTATCGTTCTCATCGTTGTTATGATGATATGGGACAACAATGTGGTAAACGGAATCATCGCAGCAGTTGTATGTCAGCTCATCATGTATCTGGCACAGAAGATAATGACCCTCGGTGAGTTCCTCGAAAACTTTTTCGCAGGCCTTTCGGGAATGGCTCCTCTGGCATTTATCATCATGTTCGCATATATACTTGGAGCAACAAATGATGAAATGGGATTCTCAACATATATTATCGGCATACTTACCAAGACAATACCGCCGCAGCTTCTGCCGATGATAGCATTTCTGGTTGTGGCAGCTGTAGCTTTCGCAGCAGCAAGCTTCTGGGTACTTATCGTAATAACAGTTCCTATTTTCGTGCCTCTGGCAGTATCTATGGGAATCGATCCGGCAATTGTAATTGCGGCAATCATGTCGGGTGTTGCTTTCGGAAGCAAATTCTGTTTCTATTCTGATGCAGTATTTATGACATCAGCCGGTACAGGAGTTTCAAATATGACTCAGATCAAGGCTGTTGCACCATATGTGCTTGGCTCGGCAGTGCTGGCAGCCATTGTATTCGGTATAGTGGGATTCATAGCAGTATAAACTGGCAAGGGTGAGATTATGAAAGCAGATTATTTACTTAAGAGCCGTGCCGTTTTCACGGGAAAGAGCGATAAGCCTTTCCCGGGCGGCGTAGCTGTTAAAGGGAACAGGATAGTTAAGATTCTCGGCGAAGCAGAAACAGAATCATATGAAGCGGATAAGGTGATTGATTACGGTGAACGGCTGATTATGCCGGGGTTTGTGGATGCTCATGTTCACTATTTCATGGGGGCTGTTTCGGCAAGTGACCATATGTGTACAGAGATAGCCGAATCAACATCGGAGGAGAACTGCGTTGAAATGATGAAGTCATATGCAGCAGCACATCCCGATGAAAAGAGGCTTCTGGGAATCGGCTGGTTTCCTGCAAACTGGAACGATGCACCGCTGCCATCAAAAAAGTCTCTGGATGAAGCCTTTCCGGACAAACCGGTATACCTGATAGCGGCAGATGTACATACTTTCTGGATGAATACCAGAGCTCTTGAGGAATCAGGAATAACGCCGGATATGAAGCCAAGAAGCGGCAGCGTAGGTGTTGATGAGAACGGCGAGCTTACAGGGCTGCTGTTTGAACCCGATGCATTCGCTCCGGCAATGGTGAAGGTTCAGGATTTTGAAAGAGATAAAATGATAGAAATCAACGAAGCTTTCCTGAAGCATATCGCAGAATGCGGCGTCACCAGCATAAGTGAGATGTCCGCTGATCCGTACGATGAGGCAGTGTTTGAGAAATACTGTGCGGTGAAAGAGATGGAGAAACAGGGCAAGCTTACAGCGCGGCTTCACATATATACTGAACTGGCAGGACATACGGATTTCTCAAAAGCCAGAGAATGGCAGAGTGCACTTTACAGTGAGAAGCTCAGGCTGAACGGCGTCAAGGGCTTTATTGACGGGGTTACCTCAACCTTTACAGGGCTTCTGCTGGAGCCTTACAGCGACAATCCGCAGACCAGAGGTATAGGAGTCCCGAATATTCCGCAGGAAGATATGCAGGCATCCGTCATTGCCGCCAACAGAGCGGGGCTGCCTGTAAGGATACATTGTATAGCAGACGGGTCGGTACGTATGGCTCTGGATATGTATGAGGCTTCATGCAAAGTGAACGGCACAGGCGGGCCGGTCAATACTGTCGAGCATATAGAGAATATACATCCCGCTGATATACCAAGGTTCGGAGAACTTGGAGTCATACCATCGATGCAGCCGTATCACCTGACCCTTGATCTCATGGAAAAGCCGAGGAGAATAGGTGAGCAGAGATGCAGATGGGAATGGCCTCACCGCTCGCTGCTTGATGCAGGTGCAACGCTTGCCTTCGGCACAGACTATCCTGTAGTCGACTTCAACCCGTATCCGACAATATATGCTGCAGTGACAAGACTTGACGATGACGGCAATCCGGCGAGTACAAACCCTCAGGAATGCATCACGCTGGCAGAAACCCTGAGAGCATATACTTCGGGTGCAGCAGCGGCCTACGGCAGAGATGATATAGGGATTCTTGAAGAAGGCAAGCTGGCGGATATCATCGTGGTAAACAGAAATCTCTTTGATATTGAACCTGCAGAAATCCTCGGGTGCGAAACTGTCATGACTATGTTCGACGGGGAGATAGTCTATGAGAAATAAGAAAATCAGGGCTCTCATAGCGAGTCTGATAATTAATCTGTGCATCGGTTCCATTTATGCATGGAGCGTGTTTGCAGGACCTCTGTCCGAATCCTTCGGATGGTCGGCATCCGCCACTGCACTGACCTTCACGATAGCCAACGGTGTAGGTCCAGTAACCATGATTATCGGAGGAAGGCTTCAGGATATGTATGGACCTAAATGGGTCGTGCTGGCAGGAGCTTTCCTGTTCGGCGGCGGTATGTTCGCATCGGGCTTCGTCGAATCGGTAACAATGATGTATGTCACATACGGGCTCTGTATGGGGTTCGGTCTGGGTACGATATATACATGTACAATAGCGAATACCGTTAAACTGTTTCCGGAGCGCAAAGGGCTGATTTCAGGAGCGACCACATGTGTGTACGGGCTGGCGACAGTAGTTGCAGCACCTCTGGCTCAGAAGCTTATCGTCATGTACGGGGTAAGTGCAGCTTTCAGAATCCTCGGTGCGGCGTATTTCATAATAGTTGCGGTATGCTCACAGTTTCTGATAAAAGCAGAGGTAAGCACCCCTGAAAACAGCGCCGGATGCAGCAGCGACAAGACCTGGAGACAGATGCTGGCACAACCGTCATTCTATGTGCTCCTGATAATGCTTCTGTTCGGTGCAACTTCAGGCCTCATGATTATAAGCCAGGCATCGATTATAGCTCAGGAGCTGATAAAGGTCAGTGCGGCAACAGCTGCAGCAGGCGTCAGCATTATCGCTATAGCCAATGCCCTAGGCAGGATCATTCTCGGCAGAATATCAGACAGAGCAGGCCGGTACACTGTACTGACAGGGATGTTCATAATACTTGCTGTTTCAATGCTGGCCCTTACAAGGGCGGGAGAAGGACAGTGGACCCTGTTCCTGATACTGGTAATGGCTGCAGGCTTCTGCTTCGGCGGGTTCATGGGAATATTCCCGGCACTTACAGCAGAAAAATTCGGCATAAGAAACAATGGAGTGAATTACGGATTCATGTTTATCGGATTTGCCGTGGGAGGATATATCGGGCCGAAGCTGGCAACGGCACTGAAAATTACCCCTCTTGGCATGTACAGTATGGCCTTTGTCATAGCAGCCGTCATGGCTGCAGCAGGAATAGCAGTTGCTGTTGTGCTGAATATACGTGACAGGCGCACACCATGCGAAACATAGAAATATAAAGCTGCGCACATAGTAACCTCTGTACAGCAGAATACATATATTGAATACAGGTCATCAGCGATCAGGATATACCGCTGTGATCTGTATTTTTGTATGCAGGAGGTATGACTGAATGATATACATGGATAATGGAGCCACATCCTGGCCGAAACCGCTGGAAATGCTGGATGCAATGACAGAAGCCATCAGCAGCTACTGTGCCAACCCCGGCAGGGCGGGACACGCGGCAGCCGCCAGGACAGCCCGCGAAATATACAGAACGAGAACAGCAGCAGCGTCCCTTTTCAATATAGAAGATCCTGCTCAGATAATATTCACCAGAAACTGCACGGAAGCCATTAACCTGGCTCTCAAAGGGATTCTCAGGAAGGGAGACCATGTCATCACATCATCCATGGAGCACAACTCTGTGCTGAGACCCCTGAAGCAGCTGGAATCTGCCGGCGTCAGCACGACGGTAATCCGCTGCGACAGGCAGGGACGAATCAGCGTCAGGGACATCAGGGCAGCCGTCAGAACAAACACCAGAATGATAGTGATAACAGCAGCATCCAACGTAACAGGAACCAGAATGCCCCTCGAAGAAATCGGCAGAATCGCACTGAGAAACGGAATCCTATTTATGGTGGATGGTGCCCAGGGGGCAGGACATATGGACCTTGACGTGGATAAAAACCACATCGATCTGCTGGCTGTACCCGGTCACAAGGGACTGATGGGACCCCAGGGGACAGGATTTCTTTATGTGAAAAAAGGACTTGAGCTGACCCCACTGGTTGAGGGAGGTACAGGAACTAAATCAAAGGAGCTGGAGCAGCCCCGGGATTTTCCGGAGGGCTTTGAGGCAGGAACACTGAATGCCCCCGGAATAATAGGTCTTGGTGCATCGATACGCATGGTAGAGAGGATAGGCGTCAGCGCGATACAGGCCCATGAAGAGAGACTGGTACGCAAGCTTCAGCGGGGGCTTGAAGGAATCAGAGGGGTGACGGTATACGGGCCGGAGGATCCCGGTGACAAAGCCGCAATAGTTGCAGTGAATATTGACGGCATCGACTGTGAGACAGCTGCAGCCATACTGGATGAGCGCTTCGGCATAGCAGTGCGGGCAGGATTTCACTGCAGCGGGCTTGCCCATGATACTATAGGTACCGGTGATATCGGATGCATACGCCTCTGCCCCGGATTATACACAGCCGAGCGGGATATAGGAACGGTGACAGATGCCATAGCCCAGCTGGCAGCCTTGTCCGGGATGAAGAATAAATAATAGGGCCCGGGCTGCCGCAGGCAGGGCAGAACTCCGAAATTTAAAGGTTTGTGACAAATAACTTGGTACAGAATGTCAAGGTATGGTAGAATTACACTGTAAGGAGGTGCTGCTGTGGCTATCGAACAGAGCTTTTATGAAGGCCGCAAAGGCCAGAAACGATACAAAGTGATCGAAAAACATATAGAAAAAATCAGATCGGAAATCCAGAACGAATATGAAGATTCTCCGGAGATGGTGTTTCTCGAAGAGCAGGTGATATGGGAAGGAACTGCCATGCTGGTGTTTTACATGGCTTTTCGCAAAGTGCACTTCATGTGGAACGGCCTCAGGGATTACGGTTATCTGAGACTCTGCTGCAGATGGATCAGGGAGAAAAACCTGGAAACGGTGGAAAGCAGTGATGCAGCAGCGATGGTAAAGAGTATCATAACCAGAGAAATGTGCATGGAGCTGTCAGAAGAGCTGGACGCACTGGAGCTGAGGTGAGCCGGAGGAGATAAACGATGAAATTCAATTTTACAGTAGATAAAAGAGTGCAGGCAGAAATAGATACGAGACGCTGCATGAACTGCGGCAGATGCAGGGAATACTGTCCGACCGGAGCTGTCAGAGAATACAGACGTGACGTGTCACGTTCCCTTTGCATTTATGACGATGACAGCTGCTCGTCAGGGTGTCCCCTGGGCATAGTCCCGCAGACGGCGGCAGCCTTTGTCAGAATGGGAGATATCGAAAGCGCATATGATTACATAAGCAGTAAGAATCCTCTGCCGTGGATATGCTCGCAGGTATGCGATCATTTCTGCCATGATGTGTGCAAAAGGGGCACATGCGTTGATGAATCCGTGAATATGCTGGAGCTTGAGAAGTATATTGTGAGTAAAGCGGCTGTGGAGAACCGTAAATATATAAAACCGTGCAGAGAAAGAATCGCCGTGATCGGAGGCGGCCCTGCCGGCATAGCTGCAGCTTCGGCCCTGACGGAGGAAGGTTACAGAGTAACGATTTTCGAAAAAGACAGAAGCCTTGGAGGAGCGATGAACTGGGGCATCCCCGGCTTCAGGCTCGATAAGGATCTCATGCGTGAGGAGATCCGGCGTGTCATTTCTTCAGCTGTGGATGTCAGATACGGCTGCACAGTGGGAGAAAATATCACCATAGATGATATCTGGGAAGAAGGCTTCAGTGCGTGTCTTATCGCAACAGGTGCCGTAACAGGTCTTGTCCTTGATATAGACGGTATCGGAGGCGATGGAGTGTACGATGCTGTTTCGGTGCTTCGTTCCCTGAATGGAGCTGATGAGGCAGATCCGCCGGTGATAGGCAGTGATGTGGTTATTATCGGAGGCGGCGGAATGGCATTTGATACGGCCGCATTTCTGGCACGTATGGGCAGGAATGTAACCTGTGCGGCAATAGATGATCCGGACGAGGCGCAGTGCACACAGCAGGTCAGCAGACTTGAGGAACAGGGTATAAAGTATGTTCCCAGAACTGCTCCTAAACAGATAATACTGGAGAACAGCAAAGTCAAGGCAGTGGAACTGATGAAGGTGGAATACACCGACGATGAGAGAGGCTGGCCCAGACCTGTCAAGGTTTCAAACAGTGAATTCAACCTGTTCTGTGATACAGTGATCTTCGCAGTCGGTCTGCGGAGCCACGTTGAGGATATAAGCAAGGTGGAGACATACCCTGACGGTAAGGTGAGGATAGATGATTTCCACAGGACAAACAAGAAGATGATATTCGCCTGCGGAGATGTGACAGGAGAAAGCTCCTCCGTTACTGAAGCAATGGCGGCAGGAAGACAGGCGGCAGCCGAGATTGATGCATGCCTGTGCGGCAGGGAGCCTGAACTCAGAACCCACAAGATTGTGAAAGCCCCTGCAGAGGAAACCATTTATACGGAGAACATACCTGCTGTAAGACCGCAGACGGCCGAGCTGGAGGCGGTGAAAAACGGAGACAGGAAACCGAAGGACCCGGCGGAGGATATAAGACCGATGTTCAGATCGGCAGGTATCGGAGATATGATCCCGGGGCCCGGCAAGGTGTTCGGGAAGAAAGTGGCAGTGGCAGGCGGAGGTATAGCCGGAATTACCGCAGCTATCCTGCTGGCCAAGAAAGGCTGCTGTCCTGTCATATTCGAAAAGGGACCGTCCCTCGGAGGAAGTCTGCGTACCTTTTCCACGGCAGGGAGGATAGACCGGGAGCTCTTCGTGGATGGCATGGAGAAGGTGGAAGCATCAGGTATTGAAATAGTCTATAATGCCCCGGTGGGTATAAGACCGTCCATCGATGACCTGTTCAGAGACGGATTTGAAGCGGTGCTGTTTGCTGTCGGAGAGACGGCGGGAAAGAAGCCGCCGGTTATGAATGCAGATGTTCCCGGAGTTTTTGACGTGGTTTCCATGGCATCAAAGCTTGCAGACGATGAGGTGATATCCGGTGTTGGCCAGAGAGTGGTGCTGACCGGAAACGATGCCATGATTTTTGATATCGCCAGAGAGCTTAAGAAATACAGCAGAGAGGTCACCGTAGCTGCTCCATGCAGCATGGGTATGCTTCGCGCATCAGATTCTGCCGCTGAGATTGCAGTGGAGGAAGGTGTGAATATAGTTACAGGCGTCAGACTTTCCAGGATAAATGCCGGAAACGGCGTGCTGGGAAGTATAGACTGCAGAATCATGGAAAACAAGCTTTCGCTGAACATCCCGTGTGATACCCTTGTTCTGGGAGATACGGCAGTGCCGGATACGGACGCCATTGCAGCCAGAAATCCGCGGCTTAAGGTCGACGGCAGAGGGTACTTTGTAACAGATGACAAACTGGAAACAGGTGTCAACGGCGTGTTTGCAGTGGGAGATTTCGATATGAGCTCGCCGGATGCCGGCAGAGCAGGAGCAGAGGCCGTATACAACTATCTGTCCGGCAGCAACAGACCTGTAGGTGTCAGGTACAGAGAGGCCAGGGAGCTTCAGGCCTCCTATGAAATTCTGCAGGGAAATCATGATGATGCAAAGGGAACGTCAGATGTCGGACAGGTGTTCAGTGACATTCAGGCGGTGCTGGAATCGTCAAGATGCATGAACTGCGGTTATCATAAGGAAAGCCCGCAGCACTGCATGGGATGCGGGATATGTGCGGATGTATGCCCGGTCAATGCAGTGAAGCTTGTCGCAGCAGACAGTCCTGAGCAGGAGGTGGAATAAAATGGTCAGAACAGAGCGAGATGTGATAGTGATCGGTGCAGGACCTGCAGGTTCCATATGTGCGGCATATCTGGCAAAAGCAGGTATCGATGTGCTGCTTCTGGACAAAGAGATTTTCCCCAGAGATAAAGTCTGCGGAGATATTCTGCAGGAGGGCATAGTGGCCCATGTGGATGCTCTTGGTGCCTTTGACGAGCTTGATCGTACGGGCACATGCATCAGGAGTCTGCGGCTGGTGAGCAGCAATGGAGATATAGCGCATCTGCCCTTTGAATGCTACTGTACTCCAAGATACAGATTTGATGAACTGATGGTAAAAACTGCAGTGAAGCATGGTGCTGAATTCAGGCAGGGCTGCCGTGTTGTGGATATGATAGTCGAAAAAGGCACGGTATGCGGTGTCAGAGTAAAATGGCGCGGTGAGGAGACTGAACTCAGATGCAGAGTGGTGATCGGTGCTGACGGAGCTTATTCACAGACTGCCGGGCTTCTGGGTGTGATGAAGGAACGTCCCTGCGGCATGCTGTTCGGGCAGCGGGCATATTTCAGAGGAGTTAAGCTGGACAGATCATTTTCCAGGGGTCAGTACAATACTTATGGAGTTTTTTCCTTCGATGCCGGAGTGAAGCCGGGGTATTTCTGGGCGGTGCCGTGCGGTGCGAAGGGTGCTGCTGATGGGTTCTGCAATGTCGGTATGATCGTCAGAGACAGGGAACTGATAAAACCTGATGATTTTCAGCTCCGATTCAATAAATGGAAGACAGGAAGCGATGAGATCGCCAGAATGTTTGTGGATGCACAGCAGGTGAGCCCGTGGAAAGCCGGCAAGCTGTGCGATACTGATCAGCAGATAAGAAATACCGGCAATGGTTTTATCATCATAGGTGATGCGGGCGCGCAGATGCTGCCGTTGTACAATGACGGACTTTCTGCTGCTGCCAATTCCGCCAAAGCAGCAGCAGATGCAGCTATAGAAGCCATCGATGCTGACGATGTTTCCCAGGAACTGCTGTCAAGCGCTTTTGATAATGCTGCCAGAGGTTTCAGGATCACAGCTGATGAGGCAAAGGAGCGCAGGCTGATGCAGGAATCCATGTATGATCAGACTACCATGAACAATGTTATTGCCCGCATAAGCGGAGATCCTGTCTACCGTGGCAGGGTCGCGAAAAAAATAATTTAAGATATATTTTAAAAGACTTAGGGAAAGCTTATCTCCCTGAAAGATCACCCGGGACTGCTTATTTCATGCCGGAAATACAGTCCTGGTATTTTTTTTCGGCCTGATTCCAGTCAACGACGCGGAACCAGTCATCGATATAATCGACACGCACGTTATAATGTTTCAGATAATATGCATGCTCCCATACGTCGATGGCCAGCACAGGGCACAGTCCCTGTTCAATAGGTGCATTCTGGTTCTGAGAAGTCACGATGCGCAGTCTGCCGCCGTCGGTAACAAGCCATGCATATCCGGAACCGAATACCGACAGTGCAGCTTTTCTGAAGATATCCTTGAATGTATCGAAGCTGCCGAGCTTTTGTGCCAGAATTCCTGCAGGTCTGTTCTCCTGCGTGCTGCCGGCAGCTGATGTCATATCCGCGCCGGCTTCGGTGGCAGCCTTCTGACCGGCCGGGGCCTTGAGCCCGTCAAAAAAGAATCTGTGATTGTATACTCCGCCGGCGTTGTTCCTGATGGTTGTCTGCAGCGGCTCAGGAAGTCTGGAAGCATTGCGGATAAGCTGCTCCAGGGACAGTTTCTGAAGCTCGGGGCTGGTTTTCAGTGCATTGTTCAGATTATCGATGTAGGTCTGCAGATGCCTGTCATGATGAAGCATCATAGTCTTTTCATCGATAAAAGGCTCCAGGGCATCATATGCATAGGGCAGCGGCAGATTGACAAAAGGGTAATAATTGTTGTCCATTGATTCACCTCGTTAAAATATATTACCCTATCAGCATATGCGCCGGACGGGAGGTCCGTTCAGCAATAATGCACTGAATGTATAAGATAAAACCCTCCTGCCGGGAATTGCTTGTCCGTCAGGAGGGTTTGTAATCAATGTGCGTTCAGGCAGTACTGAATTCTCAATGTTGCCTGGTTTGTCATGTCGCTGACTGCAGGTCAGTCGATATATGTCACGAGATCTTCAACTGTTTTGCGTCTAGGTGCCTTAGGTTCTTCATCAGGGTATCCCATGGCGATGAGAGCAGCGACTTTCTGACCTTCGGGAACAGGGATGACTTCGCTTACTTTGTTTTCATCAAAGATTCCCATAATTACAGTGCCTACTCCTTTATCGTGTGCAGCCAGACAGAAGGTCTGTGTTGCGATGCCTGTATCGAATACGCCCCAGTCAGCACCCTTTGGAGTTGTGGCGGAGCCGTCTTTTTCCATACCGGAACGACCCTCTATCATTGTTACTATTACCAGAGCAGGAGCCTTCCTGATAGTATCGATATTGTATTCAAAGCCCAGAACGCAGCCGTCGGCTATTCTGTTCATTTTCTCGCGATCCTCGGTTACGATGTATCTTGTCACCTGAGTATTTTTCCATGATGGTGCATAGGCTGCAGCATCTATAATCTCATTGATCACATCGTGAGGAACCTTTTTATCCTGGAATCTGCGGATGCTTCTTCTTTCTTTTATACATTTGATTGTTTCCATTTTATCCTCCATTCTCAGGCCTGATACCTGAATTGTCTTCTGAGATGATTCTACTCCATCGCGGTCGGGAATACAAGGAGGATTATCAGGAGTGATATGGTTCATCGAAAAATGAACCTGGTTGATGTGACCACGCTTTCGGTTTTCCTAGGACAACATACCCCTTGCGGGTATATTTACAACGCTGCACAGCTGAAATGTGCAAAACTCAACAGAGCTTTCCCGGTGTATTTGCGACATTCAGGATGTTCTGCAGGTTCGGGCAGTGCAGGCATTCCCAAGGGAGTTGATTTCTCGGAATTATGCCGGGGCTCTGAGAACTTTCGAAAATCGATATTTTTACATGCTGTTTCGAAAAGATTTTGGCGAACTTCCAGAAATTTGAAGAACATCATTTCGAAACATGACTCATGAAACGGCATTTTCGAAACAGATATCTATTTATTTGCATTAATTTAAATATATGTGAACTTAAAATTGCGGATAAAACCCTAAATATTTCCATTTTAACACTTTCTCTTTCGAAACCTGGGTCTGAATCTGCTGATTTCGAAAGTTCTCAGTGACCTTCGGTCTTATCAGAAACAAAATGGAAAAATATAAGAGAAACGTTGTGAAATACGCATCAGACATCCGGGACAACCTGATTCCTCAGGCTGAATGCGCCAGGTTCGCTTTACGGTATCGCCTGATTACCTGTCCCGATCGCTTTCAGGTCAGCTCTGCGTTAAATTTCAAAAAAGCCGGTTGACAAATTACCAACCATAGTGGTATGCTTTATTAAAATAAACCGATGACGCGGAGATAACGTTGATTATGATTCCACAGAGAGCCCGGGATGCTGAGAGCCGGGTGAAACCCAGATCTTCCAAATGGACCGCTGAGGGTGCAGTCAAAGGCATATTGAACTGAAGAATGCGGCAGCAGGCATAACGACGCAGGCTGCGGGCATTTCGGAATTTACAGTCAGTATGCTGAGTATTCTGCAACGTGAAGGCATACGTCAGTTGCCGGGGGTATGATAGTACCCTGCAGAGAGCGCAGCTTGTAATGAACTGCGAATCAAGGTGGCATCGCGGATATTTATGACTATTCGTCCTTGACAGATAAATTCTGTCAGGGATTTTTTTATGCAGCTGATCTCGAGCCGGTGCGCAGAAGACAGCAGGATTCTGACAGTCAGATACGATAGAACCGGCGCGCAGCCGCCGGAGCCGCATCAATATACAGGAGGCAATACAATGAATTTCTTACCACAGTACGATGAAGTGAAGAGAATAGCCGATACCGGCAGGTACAAGGTGCTGCCGGTCAGCTGTGAGATACTTTCGGACATATGCACGCCGATAGAAGCACTGAAAATACTGAAAAACGTTTCAACTCACTGCTATATGCTGGAATCGGTAGCAGAAAAAGAAAAATGGGGCAGGTACACTTTTCTCGGATACGACCCGAAGCTTGAAATCACCTGCATCAACGGTGAACTCAAGGCCGGGGATATCAGAATTAAAACAGATGATCCGGACGCATATCTGCGCCAGGTTCTCGAAGAGTACAGGAGCCCCCGCTTCGATTACCTGCCGTCCTTCACCGGCGGGCTTGTAGGGTATTTTTCCTATGACTATCTCACCTACAGCGAGCCGTCTGTAAAGATGGACGTGCAGGATGACGACCAGTTCAAGGATATAGATCTCATGCTTTTTGACAAGGTCATTGCGTTTGACAACTTCAGACAGAAGATTGTCCTCATAGTAAATATGCCCCTGGAGGATCCGGAAACAGGATATAACAAGGCAGTGATGGAGCTGACGCAGATGGCACGGCTCCTGAGAAACGGAGAGAAGAAGCACGAGCCGGGCGGACATCTTACCGGTGAAGTGAAACCGCTTTTCGATAAGGAAGCCTACTGCAGCATGGTGGAAAAAGCCAAGACCTATATCCGGGAAGGGGATATTTTCCAGATTGTGCTTTCCAACAGACTCAGCGCACCCTTCGAAGGTAGCCTGCTTAACACCTACAGGATACTGAGGACCATCAACCCGTCGCCGTACATGTTCTATTTTTCGGGAACCGATGTAGAAGTGGCAGGAGCATCGCCGGAGACCCTCGTGAAACTGGAAGACGGCGTGCTGAACACTTTCCCTCTTGCCGGCACAAGACCTCGCGGCAGAACAGAGGCAGAGGATAAAGCCCTGGAAAAGGAACTTCTGGCAGATGAGAAGGAGCTTGCCGAGCACAACATGCTGGTGGATCTGGGGAGAAACGACATCGGTAAAATAAGCCGGTTCGGAACTGTAGAGGTGGAAAAGTACCTGAGTATAGAGCGTTACTCTCATGTAATGCACATAGGCTCGACAGTGAGAGGAGAAATAAAAGATGGCTGTGATGCACTGGATGCAGTCAGTGCAGTGCTTCCGGCAGGGACCCTTTCAGGGGCACCCAAGATCAGAGCCTGCCAGCTTATAGGAGAGCTTGAAAACAACAAGCGGGGCATATACGGCGGGGCTATCGGGTACATCGATCTTGCCGGCAACATGGATACCTGCATCGCCATAAGAATCGCATACAAAAAGAACGGCAAGGTGTTCGTCAGAAGCGGTGCCGGCATAGTCGCAGATTCGGTTCCCGAGAAGGAATACCAGGAATGCATCAACAAGGCGCAGGCAGTCATCAGCGCCCTGAAGCAGGCAGAGGAGGCGGAATTATGATTTTACTGATAGATAACTATGACAGCTTTTCGTATAACCTGTATCAGCTGGTGGGAATGATAGATCCGGACATCAGGGTGATACGAAATGATGAGATGACAATAGAGGAGATACAGAATCTGGCACCGGACAGGATCATCCTGTCGCCGGGACCGGGAAGACCGGAGGATGCCGGCATCATCATAGAGGCGGCGAAAACTCTCGGCAGGACTATCCCGACCCTGGGTGTATGCCTGGGACATCAGGCAATCTGCGCTGCTTACGGCGCAGAAGTCACCTATGCGAAGGAACTTATGCACGGCAAGCAGTCGGAGGCTTCCTTTGATACTGAGTCTCTGCTTTTCAGAGGCTGTCCGCAGAAAGCTCCGGTGGCACGATATCATTCTCTGGCTGCTTCACCTGAAAGTATCCCGGACTGCCTTAAGATAACGGCAGAGACAGCGGACGGTGAAGTTATGGCAGTGCAGCACAGAGAGTACCCGATCTACGGAGTCCAGTTTCATCCGGAATCCATCATGACACCGGATGGCAGGAAAATGTTACAGAACTTTATTCAGGAGGTATAAGAATGATAAAAGAAGCTATAGTTAAAATTGTTGATAAACAGGATCTGACATATGATGAAGCATACGAAGTCATGAACGAAATCATGAGCGGTGAGACTACCGCCACACAGAACGCAGCCTTCCTGGCGGCGCTTTCCACCAAGAGCACCAAGCGGGAGACCATCGAAGAAATCGCAGGCTGTGCAGCGGCCATGAGAGCCCACGCCCTTAAGGTGGAAACCGATATGGACATCATGGAAATCGTAGGAACAGGAGGGGACGGAGCCCACAGCTTCAATATTTCCACGACAGCTGCACTGGTTGCCAGCGCAGGCGGAGTGAAAATCGCCAAGCACGGAAACCGTGCCGCGTCCTCAAACTGCGGGACAGCAGACTGTCTCGAAGCCCTTGGTGTGAATCTCGACCTGGAGCCTGAGAAATGTATTAAACTGCTGCAGGAAACAGGAATGTGCTTTTTCTTCGCACAGAAATATCACACTTCAATGAAATACGTGGGACCTATCAGAAAAGAACTGGGTATCAGAACCGTCTTCAATATTCTGGGCCCCCTCACAAATCCGGCATCCCCGAACCGCCAGCTGCTGGGCGTGTACGATGCATCCCTGGTGGAACCGCTGGCACAGGTGCTGATGAACCTGGGAGTAAAACGCGGCATGGTGGTATACGGACAGGACAAGCTTGACGAAATCTCCCTCAGCTCACCGACTACCATATGCGAATTCAGTGACGGCAAAGCCGAAACCTATGAGATAACACCGGAACAGTTCGGAATGGAACGCTGCGATAAATCCGATCTGGAAGGCGGCACTCCTCAGGAAAACGCGGAAATCACCAGAGCTGTTCTCGGCGGGGAAAAGGGACACAGACGAAACGTCGTGCTTCTCAACGCAGGTGCAGCCCTTTACATAGGAGAAAAGGCAGACTCTCTGGCTGACGGTATAAAGCTGGCGGCTGAAATCATAGATTCAGGCAGTGCCCTCCGGAAGCTGGACGAGCTTATCAGAGCCACAAACGCATAAAGGAGGACGTGTGATGACCACCATACTTGACACTATAGCTGAACATACCAGAAAGCGCGTGGCAGCGGCCAGAGCAGAACTTCCCCTTGAAGAAATAAAGCGGCAGGCTCTGGCAATGCCCAGAGGAGATTTTGCCTTCGAAAGAGCGCTGA
>JBJESR010000080.1:0-19361 GCA_051882895.1 Lentihominibacter sp. | reverse complement strand
TCGCCCTTTGAATCAGTGGTATAGCTTTTTTTGATAAATTTGTTGCGGAGCCTTTCGATCTCATTGATAAGAGTCTCGTTGCTGCATTTGGATATGTATACCTGATGGAATTCCAGCTGCTGACGGTAGTACATGGAGAAGTTTTCGGAGTTGATGGCCAGATCCATGCTTTCGATATAAAAGTCCATATCCTTGAAATCCTGCTCCGTAAGATTGTTGCAGGCATTGTACGCCGCAAGTCCGTCAAGCTGCCCGATGACCTCATAAAGCTCCTGAGCCTCTTTGAGATCCACATGCCGGATGATAAAACCCTTTCGCGGTACATTTTCCAGAATCTCTTCGCCGGCAAGCTGTATCAGTGCTTCTCTTACAGGTGTTCTGCTTATGGAAAGCTCTTCGCAGATGGCTGCTTCGCTGATTTTTTCTGATGGCTTGAGCCTGCCTTCCATAATCTGTTCGGCTATGTAGTCGTATACGTGGTCTTTGAGGGTTTTGAATTTTGGCATAATATACTCCTTTGTTCCACTTGCAGAGAGATTAAGTAAGATAGTGAATATTATACATAAATAATGTATATATTGGCAATTATTATTTAAAAAGTGCAACTTGATTGACTATTTTTATAATTTAATATATACTATTCAGTATATTATATACAATATATTTGAAAAGGAGAGAAGATATGACTAAGTTCAATAATGTAATTGTAAGAAAACCATGTAAAGCGGTATGTGACGGTATTACTTCTGCTCCGGAGCTTGGACAGCCGATCTATGAGAAGGCTCTTGCCCAGCATGAAAAGTATATCGAAGCATTAAAAAAATGCGGCGTTGAAGTTACTGTTCTTGAAGCCGATGAAAGATATCCTGATTCATGCTTCGTTGAGGATCCTGCTCTCATCACACGCAAGTGTGCTATAATAACTAATCCGGGAGCTGCGTCAAGAAACGGAGAAAAGAATGAGATCATAGGAGCTGTCAGAAAGTTCTTCCCTGAAGATAAGATCGAATATATAAAGGATCCGGGAACTCTTGAGGGCGGAGATGTTATGATGGTAGGAGACACTTTCTATGTAGGTCTTTCGGCAAGAACAAATGCAGAAGGCATCAGACAGCTGGGAGAGATTCTGAACAAGTACGGACTGGAATGCGTTCAGGTTCCGCTGGAGAAGGTTCTCCACCTGAAGACTGGTGTAAACTATCTGGAAGACAATAATATGCTTGTATCAGGAGAATTCATCGAGAAGCCTGAATTCGACAAGTACAATAAGATTGTGATTCCAGAAGAGGAAGCATATGCAGCAAACTGCATCTGGGTGAACGGCACAGTTATCGTACCTGAGGGATATCCGGCAGTTCTCAAGGCTGTACAGGATGCAGGATATGAAACACTGGTTGTAGATACTTCTGAATTCAGGAAGATCGATGGCGGTCTCAGCTGTCTCTCACTGAGATTCTGGGCATAAACTTAACTTGAAATGAACCGGATACGGGGTGAAAAAAATGAGTAAAATTGGTGAAAAAAAATTAGGCCTGTTCCCGCTGGTGTTCTTTGCAATAGGATGTATGCTGGCCAGCGGAGTATTCACACTCTCTGGAGACTTCGCGGCAGCGGGAGCATATACACTGGCAACAATTATAGGCTGGGGTATAACATTTATCGGTATGATAGCACTGACAATGTGCTACTACAGACTGAGCATCTCCAAACCTGACCTGACATCAGGCATTTACAGCTATGCCAGAGCAGGCTTCGGCTCCTACATAGGCTTCAATTCCGCATGGGGCTACTGGATGAGTGCGATACTGGCACTTGTATCTTTCTTCGTGGCATTCTTCGGCAACCTGGGAGGTATCTTCCCGGTTTTCGGAAGTGGTACCACATTAGTATCAGTAATCTGTTCATCTGTTATTCTGTGGCTGTTTGTGCTCCTTCTGATGAAGGGTGTGAACCAGGCAACTGTAATTAACGCATTCGTGGTAATAGCCAAGGCGATTCCAATCGTTTTCATGGTAATTGCTGCGATTTTCGCAGGATCATTCCACTGGGATATATTTGTTGACAATTTCACTGGAGCAGGTTCTGACATGCCGCTCTTTGAACAGGTTAAAGCGACGATATTCACTACAGTATGGATCTTCATAGGTATCGAAGGTGCCGTAGTAATTTCAGAAAGAGCTAAGGATACGAAGATCGCAGGAAGAGCAACTGTAATATCCTTCATCGCACTGTTCCTGCTGTATTTCATCATATCGGCTCTCTCAATGGGAGTTATGCCGCATGATGAACTGGCTGCTCTGGGATGGCCTTCAATGGCAGGAGTAATGACTGCAATCGTAGGACCTTGGGGAGGAATTCTGGTTAACGTAGCTGTATTCATTTCCATAGGCGGAGCATTATTCACATATGTTATCCTGTGCACTGACAGTGCCTTCGGACCGGCTGACAAGGGATGCTTCCCTAGCATTTTCAGCAGAAAAAACAAGAACAACGCACCGACATATTCAATTGTTTTCAGTGCTCTGATAGTTGAAGTGTTCCTGATTCTGGCAATGATCAGCGATGCTGCATTCCAGAACTGCTATTACCTGTCAACGATTTCCATCATGATTCCTTATATGCTGTCTGCGTTCTATGCACTGAAGTGCTGTGTCAACGGAGAAACACTGCAGGGACTTTCGTCAGGAAGAAAAACCTGGGAATGGATATTTGCCATCATCGGATCGATATACGGAGTATGGAT
The DNA here is from genome assembly GCA_051882895.1 of Lentihominibacter sp. Taxonomy (GTDB): domain Bacteria; phylum Bacillota; class Clostridia; order Peptostreptococcales; family Anaerovoracaceae; genus Lentihominibacter. The sequence continues at coordinate 16,618 of JBJESR010000080.1, read as the reverse complement.
GCTCTATGCGTCAAGTATTGCATATGTACTGGTATGTGCACTGCTTTATGCTCCTGGTATCATACTTTACATCATCAGACGTAAAGAAGAAAATGACGGACCGATATTCCCTAAGATTTACGACAAGGTAGTTGCCGTTATTCTTATCGTAATGTTCGTCCTCGCAATCGTCCTGCTTGCTAACGGAACAATTGCTCCGTTCTAAGCTGTGACCTGATCAATAGCATAATATTATGGTGTGATAAAAACTGCTCAGCTTCGGCCGGGCAGTTTTTTTGCGATAAGCATACCGGCTGAAATATGTACTCAGGTGCACTTTCAAATAAATCAAATGTACTGTGTTTTTTAAGGAAAAGGCATGGTATACTATTGATATCACTATGAAAATCACGAGGTAGGATAATATGAAAAATTATAAAAAACTGCAGAATGGCAGCGATATCAGAGGAATTGCCATTACAGGAGTGCCGGGAGAACTGCCTAACCTGACTCCTGACGAAGCGGCTGATATTGCAGGAGGATATCTGATCTGGCTCAGCGAGAAGCTGGGAAAGAAACCCGAGACCTTGAAAATCGCCATAGGAAGGGATCCCAGAGTTTCAGGGCAGCATCTGATGGACGGACTGATGAACGGCTTCGGTCCGTATGGTCCGATTGTATATGACTGCGGACTTGCATCAACGCCGGCAATGTTCATGAGTACTGTATTTCCTGATTTCGACTGTGACGGAAGCATCATGATAACTGCCAGCCACCTGCCGTACAACAGAAACGGCTTTAAATTTTTCACTAAAGAGGGTGGCCTCAACAAGGCTGACATAACTCAGATACTCAGGTATGCAGAAGATGACAGTGCCTGTGAGGATCATCTGGGAACACCAGAGTTTACAGACAGGCTGACCCGAAGACTCGGCAAACAGGTATACCCTGCTGAGAAAGCAGATCTGATGACACCGTACTGCGAGCATCTGAAACAGCTCATCATAGACGGTGCGGATAACGGTGACAGACCTCTTGAAGGTATGAAGATTGTAGTGGATGCAGGAAACGGCGGCGGCGGCTTCTTCGCGAAAAGAGTTCTGGCTCCGCTGGGGGCGGATATCAGAGACAGCCAGTTCCTGGAGCCTGACGGAATGTTTGAGAATCATGCACCTAACCCTGAAGACAGAGATGCCATGACTTCCATCTGCACTCAGGTTATTACCAGAGGTGCTGACTTCGGGATTATTTTTGATACCGATGTGGACAGGTCAGCAGCAGTGGACGGCAGAGGCAGGGAGATTGCCAGAAACGGCATCGTTGCCATGGCGGCAGCTCTGGTGGCTGAGGACCACCCGGGAACTACCGTTGTAACCGACAGCATAACCAGCAGACAGCTGACGGATTTTATCGAAAACGAACTCGGTCTGAAGCATCTCAGGTTCAGGAGAGGATACAAGAACGTTATAAACAAAGCTCAGGAGCTCAATGCAGCAGGTACCGACTGCCAGCTGGCAATAGAAACCTCCGGACATGCGGCTCTCAAAGAGAATTATTTCCTGGATGACGGTGCATATCTTGCCACAAAGATTGTGATCAAAGCTGCCAGACTGGCTAAAGAAGGGAAAACTCTTGACAGCATTCTGGAGAAGCTTGAAAATCCTGCAGATGAGAAAGAGGTCAGAATACCGATACTCTGCAGCGATTTCGGACCTTATGGAGACAAGGTGCTTGAGGATCTGGAAGAATTCGTGAAAGCTTCAGAAGCTCTTTCGCTGGAGGAGCCCAACTATGAAGGCGTCAGAATAAACTTCTCCAGCGGATGGTGTCTGCTGAGAAAATCACTGCACGATCCTATTCTGCCGATGAATATGGCATCGGATGTGCCGGGAGGCTGTAAAGAGATCGTGAAAACCATGGGTGAATTCCTTTCAGATTACGACGAACTTGATTTATCGATGCTTTAACCGGCCTGACAGAAGGCGGAGAACGGGGAAGAAAAATGAGAGAACATTTTGTGACCTGCGGACAGATGAAGATCCTGGAGCAGAGAGCGGATGCCGACGGGCTGTCTTACTATCGCATGATGGAGAATGCCGGAACCCGGGCGGCGGAGATTATAATGAGCAGAGTGAGAGGCAGCGGCTCAGCAGAATATAACTTTGATGTGAAAAACGAACTTGAAGTGGCAGAAGATAATCTGTGCAGCGAGGATCTGCCGGCGGCACATGAGAAAAGAAGGTCTGCCCTCGTGTTCTGCGGCAAAGGGAACAACGGCGGAGACGGATTCGTGGCGGCCCGCAGGATGATGGAAGCCGGATACAGTGTGACGGTTATACTTGTTGATGGGGATCCTGTCACAGAAGACAGTATCATTAACTTCAGCCTCATCAGAGACAGAGTTGAGATCATAGATATGAACGACGATGAGCGGGCGCTGATGCAGATCAGAGAGGAGCCGGATGTTATAGTCGATGCCATATACGGCACAGGCTTCCACGGCAGGCTTTCCGGAAGCGGACTGAAGGCAGCGATATTCATCAATAAACGACGTGATGAAAAAGGAACGAAAGTGGCTGCCCTTGACATTCCATCAGGTCTTGGCGGTGATATGACAAATGAGAAAGAGCTTGAAGTGAACAGCGTCAGAGCGGATTACACAATCACCTTTCATGCCAGGAAACCTGTTCATCTCCAGAAATTTGCAGCTGCATACTGCGGAGAGGTCATTGTGGCGGATATAGGAATCGATGAAGAACGCCTGTGGAATGTGGAGATATAATGCATGAGTAAATAAAACTGTCAGCCTGATTTCAGATTTTATACGGCTGACAGTTTTGTGTTATATTGAGTTCTCTTTTTCACGTTTCTTTATCTCGTTCCACAGGTCGAGGCTTTCGTCCGCATTGGAAACTTTTTCGTCTCCGAATACGTGAGGATGGCGTCGTATCATTTTTTCGGATACTCCCTGAATGACATCCGCCATGGTGAATCTGTTCTCTTCGGATGCTATCTGTGCATGCATCACAACCTGCAGCAGCAGATCCCCAAGCTCTTCACAGAGATTGGCGTCATCTCTGCTGTCAATGGCCTGAATGACTTCACCGGACTCCTCCATCAGACACTCCTTGAGACTTTCGTGAGTCTGTTTTATATCCCATGGACATCCTCCGGGACCGCGAAGCTGTGAGATGATTTCAATAAGATCATCAAAATCGTAGGTTCTGTTTATATCGTTGTAATCGAATTTTTTATCTGTCATCTGTACACTCCTTGATTATCTGTTGAGATTTCCCATTCTGTAGCCGCCCAGATCAAGAGCTGCGTATGAGAAACCGCAGGCTCTGATTTCTTCGTTGACCCTGTCCATCAGGGCATCGTCATACAGCCTGCATCTGTCTTCCGGCAGGACTTCTATTCTGGCAACATCACCGTGGTGGCGAACCCTGACCTGGGAGAAGCCGAGGGATCTCATGAAAACCTCAGCTCTGTAGATGGAGTCAAGCTTGCCGGCAGTGATTTTTTCTCCGTAGGGGATTCTTGATGCCAGGCATGCGAAGGCAGGTTTCTCCCATACAGGTGTTCCATCCTGCAGTATCAGCGCAGATTCAAACATAGGATCATCGGCTGCAAGCTGCTGCAGAGCACAGCGTATCTCGGACTTGGTCAGACCGGCATCCTTAAGGGGACTGGAGATACCCAGCTCCTGCAGCGCTCTGTATCCCGGTCTGTAATCATCCATATCATCAAGATTCGTACCGTCAGTCAGAACACTCCCCACCATATCGGCCCGTTCCTTAAGATGTGAGAAAATGGACTTTTTACATATATAACATCTGTCCTGAGGATTGTCCTCTATAAGCTCCAGAACGTCATCAGCCCTGATTGTTTTGTGGCTGATACCCAGCATGCTGCACAGATGAACTGCGTATTCGACTTCATCCGGTGCGAAATGAGGGCCGGAGGCAGTAAGGGCAGCTATACGGTCGCTGCCGGGGCCATAGGTTTCTTCAAATACCTTGACGGCAAAAGTAAGAAGAAATACGCTGTCGACACCCCCGGACAGGGCGACGATCATCTGGCCGTAATCAAGAATAATGCTTCTGAGTTTCTGTAATCTGGCATCAAGTGTGCTGCTGCATGACATATATGCACCTCCTGAGGTTTATGTATCGGTATGTTCTATGATCTTACACGTTCTTCCTTTGCAGGCAGCTGAGAGACAACAATTGCCGCGAACATAATCAGACATCCGGCTATTTCTCTCAGGCTCATGCTTTCTCCGAGAATTATCATACCGGCAATGACTGCAAAAACTGATTCAAGGCATAATATCATCGATGCAACAGTAGGATCGGTATCTGCCTGGGCAACGATCTGCAGCGTATAGGCCACACCGCAGGACAGGACACCGGCATACAGGATAGGAAGCCATGAATCTATCAGTGTGCCGAGGGAAGGAAGATCAAATCCCAGTGCAGGGTCGAGAGGGAACATCAGTATGATGGACAGAATTCCGGCCACGAAGAACTGGATGCATGAGAGCTTGACACCGTCCACTTTCGGCGAGAAATAGTCTATGACAAGGATATGCCCTGTGAAACAGAGAGCACACAGCATTATCAGCAGGTCTCCCTTGTTGATATGCCCGAAGCCTCCTTCGGCAGGCATGCACAGCAGGTAGAGTCCGACTGCGGAAGCCAGTACGCAGAGCCAGATGACAGGACGTACCTTTTTACCTATAAACAGACCGCAGATAGGAACGAGGACGACATAAAGCGCCGTGATAAAACCTGCTTTGCCTGCAGTGGTGTAAAAAATACCTATCTGCTGGAGGTTGCTGGCAACCAGCAGTGCGATTCCGCAGCAGATACCTCCGATTATCAGGAGTCTGTTTTCTTTTTTTCTGTCTTCATCTGAAACTTCAGCAGCTGTTTCACCGGCCTGAAGGGATTTTTTCGCTTTCCAGTTTTTCAGAAACATAATGGCAGGGATAAGCACAATGCCTCCGATGAGAGTACGTATCCCGTTGAATGCCAGAGGTCCGATAAGATCCATGCCGCTTTTCTGAGCTACGAAGGAACTGCCCCATATGAACGCAGTAAGCATAAGCATCAGATTTCCGCGCATTTTTTTACTCATTTTTAATACACTCCCTTAAAGAAATTTCTTTGGTTCCTGATTATTATTTTATTAAAGCGCAGCATAACTTGCAAGCTGAAAGTGTACGGGGCATACAAAAATTAAAGGCCATATCATTCAATAAATGTCAGAACTATGGTAAAATATCTAATTATGAAAGAAAGCGGCAGGAATATGGGAGAAAGGCTGTATATTGCTACCGTATGCAGTCAGCACAGGGAAATACTGGACAGATGGGGAATCGGCGTCGAGCTTGATCAGTTCTGCATGGCAGCCAGCATGAAAGGAGAGGCAAGACAGGCAGCTGACAGAGAAATCGCAGAACTGAAAGCAGCGGCGGGAGGCATGATACTGCATGCACCCTTTAATGAGCTTTTCCCTGCGGCCATAGATCCTGATGCCAGAGCTCTGGCAATGAGAAGGTTCAGTGAAGCGGCTGAGATTGCTGCGGAGAACGGCATCAGCAGAATGGTAGTGCATTCGGGCTATGTTCCTTTTGTGTATTTCAAGGAATGGCACAGAGACAGATCTGTAGAGTTCTGGGAAGAATTTATGGCAGATAAGCCTGATGATTTTATCATCACAATAGAAAACGTTCTTGACGACGAGCCTTATATGATGGCTGAGATCATGGAAAGAATCAGCAATCCCAATATCAGGCTGTGTCTTGACACGGGACATGCTCTCTGTGTAAGCGAGGTGCCTGTTTCTGAATGGCTTCGGGTGCTGGCGCCATATCTGGGACATCTGCATATACATAATAATGATGGTCAGCATGATTATCACAGACCACTGACGGACGGCCTCATCGATATGGAGGAATTTCTCGATGACGTGATAAATCTGTGCAGCCGGGATACGACAGTGACTCTGGAAACCATTGATGGACTCGGTTCCGTTGAGTGGCTTGAGAAAAAAGGATATCTGAGGCAATCAGGACGATAAGGAGGATAAGTTGCTGGAAAATAAGTTGTATGAAGTAATAGGGAAAATAATGCCCCCGGACAGGGATGCTATGGAAAAGGCCAGAGCCAGACAGGAGAGCCTGGCCAAACCGCCGGGAAGTCTTGGCGGTCTTGAGGACATCTCTGTGAAAATGGCGGGAATAACAGGGAATGTGAAGAACAGAATAGAGAAAAGCTGCGTGGTGGTGCTCTGTGCAGATAATGGAGTTGTAGAGGAAGGTGTAGCTTCTACTCCTCAGAGCGTTACAATGGCCCAGACTGTGAATTTTACACGAAGGCTGACTGGAGTAGGTGCACTGGCCGAAAGCTTCGGCAGCGAGCTTCTCATTGTCGATATGGGAGTCAGGGATCATATCCCGGAGGAACTTTATGATGATGTTCCTCTCAGAGACACTCACAAGATAATAAACAGGAGAATCCGCAGATCCACCAGCAACCTGGCCAGAGGAGCCGCCATGACCAGGGAGGAGGCCGTAAAAGGCATCCTGACGGGGATAGAAATGGCAGAGGCTGTGAAAAAGAACGGATATGACATTCTCGGCGTGGGAGAGATGGGTATAGGAAATACCACGACAAGCGCTGCCGTCCTTTCGGCTGTTACAGGCAGGGACAGCAGCTTCACCTGCGGCAAGGGAGGCGGCCTGAATGATGAAGGCTATACCAGAAAAAAGGAAATCGTGGACAAGGCATCGGAAGCCTACAGAGCCTGCGGCGGTCTGCTGGAGCAGGAATCCTCCGGCAGGATAAGCCGCGATGAGGCTGCGGACATGATGGTGGATATACTCGCCACAATGGGAGGCTTTGATATCTGTGCCATGACAGGGGTGTTCCTCGGAGCAGCAGCCGGCAGGATTCCGGTAGTGATAGACGGATATATTTCTGCTGTGGCAGCGCTGGCGGCAGCCGTGATAGCACCGGAGTCAGCAGAGTACATGTTTGCATCCCATAAGTCCTTTGAGAAGGGATACATGCTGGCAGTGGAGGCCCTCGGAACAGAACCGTTCCTGTCTCTGGGCATGAGACTGGGAGAGGGCAGCGGATGCCCTATAGCCTTCGATGTGATAAGAGGCGCATGCGATGTCATGAGAAATATGGCAACCTTTGAAGAAGCGGAGATAAATGATGATTATCTTGAAGAAATAAGGAATGGAGACTGTTTCTAATGAATATTTTTATCAGCGGAGGATGCAAGAACGGCAAATCCTTTTTCGCTCAGAGAAAAGCGAAGGAGATGGCCGAAATCTCCGGCAGACCGCTTTATTACATAGCGACGATGATTCCTCATGATGATGAGGACCGTGCCAGAATAAAGCGTCATATTGCAGAAAGAGACGGATGGGGGTTTACAACCATCGAGCAGGGGAAAAACCTTGCAGACATTCTGGATATGCCGCAGATAGATAAATCGGGAGTTTTCCTGATGGACAGCGTCACAGCGCTTCTGGGAAACGAAATGTTTGACGACAGTGGAAATTATGTCGAGACTGCAGCGGAGCATGTCAGGAACAGCGTGCTGAGGTTCGCACGGGGAACCGGAAATACGGTTTTCGTATCTGACTATATTTACGGTGATGCCGACAGATATGATGAACTGACGGAATGCTACAGGAAGAGCCTGGCCTGTGTGGACCGGGCACTGGCAGCAGAATGTGACGAGGTCTATGAAATAACTTACGGAATGCAGGAGAGATGGAAATGAAATACTTCAGAGGTTTTATGATGGCATGGGGGAATTTCACATCAATACCATGTCCATCTGCTAAATGGTATGAGGAATATCGCGGTGCGATGCTGAATATGCTGCCTCTCACGGGTACACTGCTGGGGATCATCAGCGTCATCGTATGGGAGATACTGTCCATCGCAGGGATAAATCCGGTGTTTGCCGGCATCGTTGTTACTGCCCTTTATTTCTGGATGACAGGCTTCATACATCTGGACGGATTCATGGACTGCAGCGATGCCATACTGTCAAGACGGCCGGAGCTGGAGGAAAGGCGCAGGATACTCAAGGATTCCCATGTGGGAGCCTTCGCAGTTATTGCCCTTGCTTTCATGCTGATGCTGTTTGCCGGAAGTATGGCGGCGGTATCGGAGGAGTTCACCATGAGTCAGGGTGCCATGTTCATCATTGTGCTGACATTATCCAGGACCTTCGCGGTACGTGATGTTATAAACCAGAAGCCGATGAGCACCAGTCAGTACAACGGCACAGTTTATGATGACCCTCGTGAAAAGGGAACTGCAGCGGTCATATCGGCGGCGGCTGTCTCGGCTGTGATGTATGTGGCTTTTATCTTTGATTTTTCACAGCCTTTAAGCGTTGTGAATGTCCTCACGTTATTTTACACGATAGTGCTGGCGGCTCTCATGAAGGTGGTGGCCGGATGGGTCGGCAGCAGCGCGAGAAAGCAGCTGGGAGGAATGAATGGTGATATTTCGGGGTGCATGATAGTGCTGGGAGAAATGTCGGGAGTCATACTCATGGCACTGCTCTCGGATCTGATCGGGCTGGTGTGATTTTTATATTTGTCAGGAGAATGATATGATACTTATTTTTGGCGGAGCATATCAGGGCAAGCTTGAATATGCTCAGAAGAATTACGATGCAGAGACTGTATGCGACTGCAGCAATGGTGAAACCCCTGATTTCACGAAGGATATAATATATGGGCTGGACGGGTTTGTGCTTGAATGCGCCAGACAGGGGCGTGAAGCAGCAGACTTTTTCAGAGACAGCAGAGAAGAATGGCAGGACAAGGTGCTGATATCGACAGATGTGTCACAGGGCATAGTTCCGGTGGACACAGTGATGAGAGCATTCAGAGAGATGAACGGCAGGCTGATGCTTTATCTTGCAGAAGAAGCGGATCAGGTCGTTCGTGTTTTCTGCGGCATCGGAAGGAGAGAAAAATGATAGAATCCAGGATATGCCTGATAAGGCATGGAATAACAGAGGGCAACCAGAGGAGGCTGTATTACGGGCATTCCGACATTCCCCTTTCTGATGAAGGTGAAGCGGAGCTTGAGAAGCTGGCTGCATCGGGACTGTATCCTGACAGCGAGCACGCGTCCTTTTATACGACAGGCCTGCTCAGAACTGAACAGACCCTGGGTATAATATACGGAGACAGACCACATGAAGCTATCAGCGACCTCAGGGAGATAAATTTCGGACGCTTCGAAATGAAATCATATGAGGAACTGAAGGGGCAGGCTGATTATCAGACCTGGATCAGCGGAGATATGACAAAGTCAGGACCGCCGGAAGGGGAGAGCACAGGAGAATTCGCCCTGAGGATCAAGGGAGGATTTGAGGAACTGATGCAGCATCATCAGCTCAAAGCCTTGTCTATGAGGCACAAGAAGGAGGAGGCTCTGTCGGTGGTGGTATGCCACGGAGGGTCGATTTCAGTTATAATGGAGATCCTCTATCCTGGAGTTAAAGATAATTTCTACCAGTGGATTCCGGATCCCGGACACGGATATGTGCTTTATCTTGAGAACGGGGCAGTAGTGAATGCAGAGAAATTTTAGGAGGCAGTTATGAGAATCAGAAATACCGTTACTGAGCTGATCGGAGGCACACCGCTTCTGAGACTGGCTAAAATGGAAAAGAAATTCGGTACTGCAGGTGAGCTTGTCGCCAAGGTTGAGTTTTTTAATCCTGCCGGCAGTATCAAAGACAGAGTCGGATACAATATGATAACAGATGCCGAAAAAGCCGGCAGACTGAAACCGGGAGGCACCATCATCGAGCCCACCAGCGGCAATACAGGCGTAGGCATCGCTATGACAGCGGCAGCCCGTGGATATAAGGCCATCATGGTCATGCCCGAAAGCATGAGCGTGGAAAGGAGAACGCTGCTGGCAGCCCTCGGAGCAGAGCTGGTGCTTACCGATAAGGATAAAGGTATGCAGGGCAGTGTTGAGAAGGCTGAGGAGCTGGCGGCGCAGATTCCGGGGAGCATTATCGCCGGTCAGTTTGATAATCCTGCCAATCCGCAGGCCCATTATGAGACTACCGGCCCGGAGATATGGGAGGATACGGACGGTCAGGTGGATGTATTCGTTGCAACCTTCGGAACCGGCGGGACAGTTTCGGGTGTCGGGAAATATCTGAAAGAGAAGAATCCGGACATAAAGGTTGTTGCCATCGAACCTGCAGCATCACCGCTGATTACTGAAGGCAAGGCGGGCCCTCATAAAATTCAGGGTATAGGTGCCAATTTTATCCCTGAGGTACTTGACCGCAGTGTGATAGATGAAGTGATGACTGTGACAGATGATGATGCGCTGGATACGATGAAGGCACTGGCCGGATGTGAAGGCCTCCTCGTCGGAGTGTCTTCCGGAGCGGCAGTGTACGGGGCGGCACAGGTTGCTGCACGCCCGGAGAACGCAGGCAAGAGGATTGTTGTGATTCTGCCGGATACAGGGGAGCGATATCTGAGTATATTTTAGTGTTCTGGGAATGATAATAGTCTTCGCGGCTGCAATTGAAGAAATTATCATGAAGTGTGAGTCGGAGGGAATTCTGGCTGACTATAATATATGCTCTTTTCTGGGCAGACAAGTGAAATAATAAAAGCTTGTCGCTTAGAAGGGAGCATTTTTTAGTATACGATAATACAGTGTCTTTCTTTTTGTTTGAATTGCTTGACAATTGTAAGAAATTATACTAAAATGACGGTATTGTACAATAATGAACATTAAAATACGTATTCGCATTGTTATTTAATTGTATTAGGAGGAAGATATGAAGGATATTATTTCAGTTGCAGTTGTCAACTTCAAAGTGAATGCAGCAGATAAAGAAAACAATCTTTCAAGAATGTGCGGCTATGCTGAAGCTGCAGCTAAACGGGGCGCAGATCTGATTCTGTTCCCGGAATTATGTCTGTATGGATATGATTTCTACGTAGATGAAGAGATTTCACAGGCCGATAAGATTCTGACAGCAGAAACCATTGATGGACCATCATGTGCGGCATTGGCAGAGGTTGCGGTAAAATACGGCATCTATATCGTATTCGGCATGGCAGAGAAAGCAGAAGAAACAGTTGATTCAATACTTTATAACTCGGCAGTGGCAATAGGACCGGACGGTGTAATCGGATCCTACAGGAAAATGCACCCGTTTGAAACAGAAAGCATCTGGTGTGAAAAGGGCGATAAACCGTTTATGTTCGATACACCATGGGGACCGATATCAGTTGGAATATGCTTTGACACATATCAGTTCCCAGAGCTGCAGAGATACTATTGCGCTCAGGGTTCAAGACTGTATCTGAATCCTACAGCGGTAGTTGAAGAGATTCCAAAGGAAGGCAGCAGGCAGGCGTTTATAGACTACTATGCTCCTACTCTGGAATATGGCGTGCTGTGCAATACAATATATGTTGCAAGCTCGAACCTGACAGGTACAGATATTGTCAACTATTTTGGAGGGGGAAGCTGCGTTATCGGGCCTAAGATCACACCATTTTATGAAACAAATATGCATTATTACTGCGGCAGCAAGGATAATGTTCAGGAAGAGCTCTTTATCACTACCATCGATCTGTCGCTGGCTGAAAGAAGACTCTTTACGGACAAAGAAATTACAGGTGTTCCCGACTATAGACCTGATATCTACAAACAGTTCATTTAATAGTATTAATTTGTTGAAACAGTGGAATCGGCAGTTCAGCTGACCGATACAATACATTAAATCAGATATACTTCATAAAAAACGAACGGAGAAATAAAATGGAAAACCAATTAAAAAGAACCATGAAACTTCATCAGCTGGTGCTGTTTGGTGTGGCATATCTGACTCCAATGATTGCCTACACTATTTATGGCGTAATATCAGCTGCATCACACGGCGTTGAAGCCGGTGCATTCGCATTTGCAGTATTCGCAATGCTGTTTACAGCATTAAGCTACGGTCATATGGCAAAGGCATATCCTGTGGCAGGATCAACGTATACATATACAAGAAAAGCAATCAATGAAAAGCTTGGTGTGCTGGCAGGCTGGATTGTACTTCTGGGGTACATCTTCTTCCCAATGGCAATCTGGCTCATTGGAGCATCATATTTCAATGCAGCAATACCAGGTATTCCTTCGTGGGCATGGCTTATTTTCTTTATCGTAGTCACTTCGCTTATTAATATCAGAGGAGTAGAATTGGGAAGCAAGGTAAACTCTGTACTGGTAGGACTTCAGGTTGTAATCATCATTGCATTTCTGATTTTCAGCATCAAGGCTGTTACTGAAGGTACAGGTCTGGGTACGCTGGCATCATTCGACCCATTCTATAATCCTGATATATCATTTAACTACATTGTTGCCGGTGCAGCTGCATCGTGCTACTGCTTCCTGGGTTTTGATGCGCTGACCACATTTACAGAAGATGCCGTTGATCCAGAGAAGAACATTCCTAGAGCGATAATACTGACACTGATTTCATGCGGGTTGATTTTTATCGTGGTTGCATATGTAACTCATCTTGTTCATCCTTCCTTTGCATATGATAATGTTGACAACGCTGCATATGAAATTGCTCGTCAGATCGCCCCAAGTGTATTTGGGGGTGTATTCCTGGTAGGTACAATAGCAGGTCAGTTTGCTGCAGGCCTTTCAGCACAGGCTTCTGGTGCCAGACTTCTCTATGCTATGGGCAGAGATGGTGTGCTGCCTAAAAAGTTTTTCGGTGTGCTGAACGCTAAGACCAAGACTCCGGTTTATGCAATCTGCCTCACAGGTGTAGTGGCGCTGCTGGCTATTTTCCTTGATGTAACAAGCGCAACTTCATATATTAATTTTGGCGGATTCATTGCATATACATTCGTAAATATGTCGGTTATCGGTCACTATTTTGTCAGATCAAAGGAGAGAGGCTTAAAAGGATTCATTCTTTACCTCGTTCTGCCTCTCATTGGCGCTATAATGTGCATTTACATGCTGATTCATCTGGAAAAGATTGCAATTATTCTGGGTATTGCATGGACAATTGCAGGCTGTATCTATGTGCTGATTCTCACCAAGGGTCTCAAGCAGGATCCGCCTGAAATGAGCATCGACGGTTAAACTGCGTATGATACGTATACAAAGTGACATGCTGTATGGAACTATAGGATACAATCAGTTTTTGAGCCTGAAGATGATTCAACTTCAGGCTCAAAAAATTGCACATTGAACTTATATGGTGTATAATAAACATATAAATAATATAATAAACACAGGATGAAAGAGAGATACCATGGGTTCAGACATTAAATTTTTAACAGTGGAGGATGTGGCAGAAATGCTGCAGGTAACCAGAACGACAATATACAACCTCAAGAAGAAGGGGCTTCCGTTTATCAAACTCGGCAAGAATATTCGTTTTGATGAGGAGGCTGTCGTTGAGTGGGTTAAAAGCAATACTGTTACCGAGACTGAGGGCAGTAAAGACAAATAGGCTTTTCTCGCATTTTTAAGGTTGTACGCTCATGATAAATTATTTTTATCTCGTTCTGATATACATTTTCGTTTTGTTTATAATAAGCGCTTTTTTTATTAAGAAGACGCTTACTTCATTTGAAGAATATGGATACTGTGGCAGGTCACTGAGCATAGGATTCATATTTTTTACATATCTGGGTACGTGGATAGGAGGCGGCACAATTGTCGGGCTGGTGAGCAGAAGCTACGATTACGGGGCTAATCAGTACTGGCTGATAGGAATGTCGTGTTTTATCGAAGTTTTTTTTGCGCTGTTTTTTGTTGAAAAGATCAGAAACAGCCAGCTGAAGAGTATTACTGATTTCTTTGCAGACAGATATCCGGATCGCAATGGTATTGTCAGAGTTCCTGCCGTGGCAGCCATACTCATAAGGAATGTAACCATGATTGCTATGCAGTTCAGTGCACTTTCCTATCTCATTACTTATGTGTTTGGAATTAACAGGAATCTGGCTCTGCTGCTGGTGTTTCTGGTGGTAATTTCATATACTGTGTTGAGCGGTCTCTGGGGAGTAGCAGTAACAGATGTTTTCCAGGGTCTGCTTCAGACTTTGGGAATAGTAAGCCTTTGCGTTATTGCATATAAAGCATGCGGAGGCATTTATTTTGCTCAGAAATTCTATACATCAGAGGGTATCGGTGATCATATGAATCTTTTTCATTTTGGCGGAGAATGGTACTCGATACCTCTCTATATTCTGGCATATGGATTGTTTTTCCTCATGAATGATCAGTCCAACTGGGAGAGAGTATATGCCAGCAGGAGTACCAAAACTGCCAAGTGGGGTTTTGCAGTTCCGCTGATGGTAACTCTGATGATGCTGGTCGTAATCGTGTATACAGGTGTATTTCAAAGAGTTGTTATGAATGGTGAGGATGATTCTTCATATATTATCTATGGTTTTCTTTTTAACATTCTTAATTCAAAAGTAGCTGTTATGATTCTAGTGGCAATTATCGCCGCTATTATGTCAACAGCCGACTCATTTCTTCTCGCATCAGGTGTAACTGTTTCTGAGGATATAATACGTAAATTCATTATAAAGGATGCCGCAGACAAGGAAATGATTTTTTTCACAAGGATTTTTGTAATTGTGACTGGGAGCATTGCCTTTGCGTTTGCGCTGAATACTGATGATATACTTGGACTGTGGATGTCAGGCATTGGGATGACCTCCATCATTATGTTGCCCGGGTACCTACTAGGATGGCTGAACAGGAGACCGGCCACCAGAGGTGTGCTCTGGGGAATGGCAGCAGGCAGCGTTTATGTTCTGGTTCTGATTTTTACTCCGCTGGAGCTCAGTGCAGCCAATATATGTATTGGCATAATTATTAACGCTCTCGTCAGTGCTGCAGCTTCCCTGACAGTCAGGAAAGAGGTACGGGCATGACAGGTATTGTGATTGTAACTATGTATGGTTTATTTCTGTTGGGACTTATTTGTTATCAGATCAGAAAGAGAGGTGTGGATTCTGATAGTATCATCACAGTAATACTGGCCGGAGGGCAAGCTAAATCGTCTACCCTGATTTTCAGTGTTTTTGCTGCATGGATGTGGCCGACATCGGTTCTAGGAGCGGTGGAAACATACTCAATGTACGGGATTCTGGGACCGATCAGTTACGTGGCGGCGGCATGTGTCGCATTTATGTTTTTTGTCTGGGTAATGAATATGATTCAGACTAAGATAGAAGGCGGCAGATATTTTCTTGATCTGATTTCCCAGGTTCACGGTGATACAAAGAAGCTGTTCTATTTTATTTTTGCCTTTATTGTACCGGCGTATGTTCTTATCGAGCAGGCTGTCGGAGTGGCTTATGTGTTCCAGAGCCTTTTTGGAGTTGATTTTAAATGGACAGCGTTTCTCAGTATTATAATAGCTGTAATATTTGTGGGGATATCTGGAATGGAAGGTCTGCTCAGAGCTGAGAAGATTACAGGCATCTGCATACTGATAGCGTTTGTTTTTATTACGGGTTATTTTGTGAATACCGATACGTCTGCGGGAGTTGTGAAAGAAATCAATGCACATGAAGAATGGTTTAATACAGGAGTAATTGCTGCATCGGTCAGATATTTCATAACTGCCATTGTTATCGCTTTCAGTCAGCTGGTTTTTGACCCGGGTTATTATCTCAAGGGAAGGCTTGCCTCATCGCCACGAAAGATGAAAATGATCTTCTATATGGGAGGGATTGTACTCTGGGGCGCTGTTTCACTGGTAGCATCGGTATACCTTGGAGTAGCGTCATATACTCAGGATACTGAAGTCATGCAGCTCTTTACAGGTATAGGCAGCTGGATGTTCGGCGCAGTTATGCTGCTTATTGGTGTCAGCACGATTTCCCATTATCTTATGGGATGGTTCGGGTTGTTTACAGAGGACCTCTACACAGATTATCTTAGAACAGAAGCGGATGAGCATCAGCGTATTGTTTTCGGCAGAGTATTGATGACAGCAGGCGGGATATTCTGCGCACTGATTGCGATTTCACTTGAAAATATCAGCTTGCTTACTATTGATGTGTTTTGCGCAATATTTTTTGCAGCACCATGCGGCCCGGTGCTTCACGCCTGCATATCAACGAGAAAAATTCGGAATGGTACCTCTGTAATAGCAACAATAGCAGGGATAGGATGCGGTCTTCTCATATGGATATTCATCCCTATCCATGGAGAATACAATCATTTTTTAGGTGTGGTAGGATCTCTGGGCGTATCAATAATATGCTCGGAAATCGGAGCGAGACTGAATCAATTTAAGTGATAATATGTATACCATTGAAACAAAATGAAGAACCAGAACAAAACCGATGCCTTTTACAGCATCGGTTTTGTCCATAGTCACATATTATTTATTATTTATTTAGGAGAGGTGGTTTTGTTTGGTACGCTTATATAATAGCAATGGAATATGCTGTTTTAGCGTATTAAATGTGAAGAGTTGCTGAAGAAGGTGTGGTGAAAATGAGATTGTAGACCTCAGATTTTCTGCATAAATCTGAACCATGTGTACAGACAGTGACGCTGAGAAA
>JBJESR010000079.1:0-3938 GCA_051882895.1 Lentihominibacter sp. | reverse complement strand
CGAACATGTTTATTATATAACTTGATTTGATGTTTTTCAAGAGGGTATAATTATCTAAAAGGCAAATATTTAAAAGGATGTAGGAAAAAATGAGCAAAACTGTAATAATAACATCATATATAGAATTTTCTCTAAATTTAGGCGAATTTATCGATTCTGATGATTTCATAATCTGTGCAGACGGAGGATACGATAAAGCCGCCGGCAGCGGCATTGTTCCCGACCTTATTATGGGGGATTTTGATTCTCTATCCTGCCATGTGCCGGATAACATTGACGTAATCCGCTTCAATCCAGAGAAGGATTACACTGATCTTGACCTGGCTTTAAAATATTGTAAGGAACAATCAGAAGAAAATGTTTACATTATAGGAGGAATCGGAGGCAGGCTCGACCATACTGTCGCAAATCTGCAATTATTATCTCATTATTGCAATTCCTTCAAAAAGCTTGTCCTTATGGACGGCCGCAATAAATGCTTCGCACTCAGAAGTGATACTCCTCATGAAACAGTCATACCTTCGGAGCCGGACAGCTACCTGTCGATATTCTCTCTTTCTGAAACATGCAGGATAAAATCTTTTTCCGGTGTAAAATACACTCTTGCAGACTATACCCTCACCAGAAATTTTCCTCTGGGAGTAAGCAATGAATTCATAGCAGAAAATGCCGTCCTCTCAATAGAGAACGGCACACTGCTTTTGGTTATTTCAAAAAAATAATTCTGACTGTTTCGCTGAAGGTCTGTCTCATCTGTGGTTCTGACGAAAAATATTTCTGTTCAGGAAATATTTTTCTTCTTACTTTGCCCATCCGAAGGTGCAGCTGACAGCTTTATGCCAGCCATCAAGCAATTCATTACGTTCGGCCTTATCCATATCAGGCTCAAATCTGCGATCTATCTGCCAGTTGGAAATAATGTCATCAGTATTCTTCCAGTATCCTGTAGCAAGACCTGCCAGATATGCCGCACCCAGAGACGTCGTCTCAATGCATTTCGGTCTGTAAAGAGGCATATCCATAATTCCGGCCTGAAATTCCAGAAGGAAATCATTCTGGCAGGCACCGCCGTCAACTTTGAATGCCCTGATCGGCTCTCCTATATCTTCTGCCATTGATGTCATCAGATCATATGTCTGATAAGCCATGGACTCTACAGCTGCTCTCACAAGGTGATTTCTGTTGACTCCTCTTGTCAGTCCAAGAACAGCACCTCTGGCGTACGGATCCCAGTACGGTGCTCCCAGCCCTGTAAAAGCAGGCACTATGTATGCTCCGGCTGTATCCGGAACCGATCTTGCAATTTCCTCAGACTGTGCCGCATTGTCAAGGATTCTGACTTCATCCCGCAGCCATTGTATCAGAGCTCCTGAAATAAATACGGAACCTTCAAGGGCATAGCATACTTTGCCGTCAAGACCCCATGCAACAGTAGTGATGAGTCCGTTTTTAGACTCGACAGGTCTGCTTCCTGTATTCACAAGCATGAAACCTCCTGTACCATAAGTGTTCTTGGCTTCTCCTTCTCTGAAGCACGCCTGTCCGAAGAGAGCCGCCTGCTGATCACCTGCAGCCCCGCAGATCTTCACAGGACCGCCGAACAGTTTATGGTCGCTTTCCCCGTATATCATACTTGACGGTCGTGGCTCCGGCAGCATTATCTCCGGAATGTCAAGCAGCTCGAGGATTTCCTTATCCCATTTCAGTTCATGTATATTGAACATCATCGTTCTGGAAGCATTTGAATAATCTGTTACGTGAACCTTTCCTTCTGTCAGCTTCCATATCAGCCAGGTTTCAACCGTCCCGAAAAGCAGTTCTCCGGCTCTGGCTTTCTCATACGCACCATCTACGTTTTCAAGTATCCATTTCAGCTTGGTTGCGGAAAAATACGGATCTATCAGCAGTCCTGTCTTTTTCCTGAAAAAGTCTGCAAGCCCCTTCGCTTTAAGCTCATCACAGAAACCTGCAGTTCTTCTGCACTGCCACACTATGGCATTATATACCGGCTCTCCGGTGGTCCTGTCCCACACAACAGTGGTTTCCCGCTGATTCGTTATTCCTATAGCCTCTATATTTTCATATGTGGCACCGATCTTCAGCATCGCTTCCTGAGCAACACCTATCTGCGTGGACCATATTTCCATAGCATCATGCTCCACCCATCCGGCATGAGGGTATATCTGCCTGAACTCCTTCTGAGCAGTACTTATCTGTATTCCCTTTTTATCATAAAGTATGCATCTTGCACTTGTCGTTCCCTGATCAAGTGCCATTATGTATTTTTCTGCCATCATACAAACTCCGTCATTATACTGTTTGATACATCCATTCCCTTCTCTGACAGATACAGCCTGTCACCTGTATTTATCAGCAGACCCTTGTATTTTTTCAGGATATTCTCATCATATACTTCAAAGAAATTCCTGTTGAATATCCGGCGGAAATGCTCAAGGTTTATCCCTTCCGCCTTCCTCAGCCCGGTAAAAACGAATATCCCCATCTCCTCGCGTTCCGAATACCGTTCAACACTGCCCGCATCCACAGGCGATACAGATGCTTTGATAGCACTTATGTAGTCGTGCATGCTGCTGCAGTTTCTGAACCGGCTTCCGTCAATGAAAGAATTCGCACCTAGCCCCAGTCCCAGATATTCCTCGTATGACCAGTATTTCATGTTATGCCTGCTTCTGTATCCCGGCCTGCAGGCATTGGATATCTCATAGTGCTCATACCCTGCTGTCCTCAGCATTTTCAGTGCAGTATGGTACATTTCCCTGTCTACGATATCGGGAACAGGATCCATTATCCCATCTTCGTATATCATCCTGTAGAATTCCGTTCCCTCTTCAACCTGAAGGCTGTAAAGGGAGATATGGGTAGGCTCGAGAAAAATGCACTGCCTCACAGTATCTTTCCACATTTTCATAGACTGTCCTGGTATACCGAACATAATGTCCAGATTTATATTGTCAAAGCCTGCTTTTTTTGCTCTCTGATAAGAATAGAACGCATCGTTCTTGTTATGTATCCTGCCCAGGGATTCGAGCACACTGTTTTCAAAAGACTGTACGCCTATACTCAGCCTGTTCACCCCTTTTCTCAGATACCTCTCCAGCTTCTCATCAGACAGGGTTGCAGGATTTGCTTCTATCGTTATTTCTGCGTCTTCAACGACATTAAAATAATCTCTGATACAGTCAAGTATTTTCCCCATATCCCATTCTGAAACAAGGGAAGGTGTCCCTCCTCCTATGAAAATACTGTTGACTTCTCTGTAATGCCAGTCCTGTGATCTTATTCTGATTTCCTGCATCAGAGCACGCGCATACTCCGACAGCACCTGACTGTCGCTGCAGCCAAACGAGAGAAAATCACAATACCTGCATTTTCTCACACAGAACGGCACATGAAGATATAACCCGAGACTATTTGTTATCGTCATATTTGAGCACCGCAGTGAATGCTTCCTGAGGCACTTCAACAGTACCGAACTGGCGCATTCTCTTTTTTCCTTCCTTCTGTTTTTCGAGCAGCTTCTTCTTTCTCGAAATATCTCCGCCATAGCATTTTGCTATAACGTCTTTTCTATATGCTCTGACTGTTTCTCTGGCTATTACTTTCTGTCCTATCGAAGCCTGAATAGGGACTTCAAACTGGTGCATAGGTATTATCTCTTTGAGCTTGGAGCACACGAAACGACCTCTGGAGTACGCTTTCGATTCATGTACTATCATGGAAAAAGCGTCCACAAGGTCCTTGTTGAGCAGGATATCCAGCTTAACCACCTTTGACGGTTCATACCTTGTAAATTCATAGTCAAGCGATCCGTATCCTCTCGTCTTTGATTTAAGAGCGTCGAAGAAGTCATATATCACTTCATTAAGAGGCATATCATAATGAAGATTAACTCTCGTTTCTGTTATATATTCCATATG
>JBJESR010000078.1:0-4031 GCA_051882895.1 Lentihominibacter sp. | reverse complement strand
ACTTCATGTATTCCTTCGCCTTCTCTATGATGTCCCTGTCTATGCCCAGCATTTTAGCAATATTAAGTGCGTCCTTAGGTATCTCTGCATTATCCTCTACAAGCACAAGACGATAATCCATATACTTAGCTATGATATCTATTCTCTCTTTTCTGCCGGCATATCTTATTTCTTTATCAAGCCTGCCGAAATCAGCCTCTGCGAGACCTTTCACCTGCATATTTCTGATACTGTCCCCCTCCGTCACAGTTTCAAAATGTGTCGTTATCAGAGTTATATATGCTTTTGTCTTCAGATAATCCACAAGGCTTCTGGTCAGTGCCAGACCTTCAGCCGGATTCGTCCCGCTGGCGATTTCATCAATCAGGATCAGAGATCTGTCCCTGCCGTTGTCCAGAATCTCCTTTAACTCCTCCATCTCACTGCCGAAGCTTGACAGCCCTCTTTCTATCGACTGGCTGTCGCCGATGAGTATCTGCATATAATTTGACATTCCTACCTTTGCTCTTTTGCATGGCACGAAGAATCCGTACTGTGCCAGTATAGCCACCATCCCCACCAGCTTCAGGGAAACCGTCTTGCCTCCCATATTAGCTCCTGTTATGCAGGTTACTCCATCCTTTAATGATATGCTTACAGGGCAGTATTCTTTCCCCTTTTCCTTAAGAACACCTTCCACCTGCAGATGTCTGCCATCCTCGAATTCAACAATATGCTCATTTACGATTTCCGGCATCACGCAGTTGTGCCTTTCAGCATAAAGTGCTTTTGAAAGAGTTATATCCAGCTTCCCGATCCTGTCGCAGTTTGCCAGCAGTATCTTTTCATACCCTGAAATTTCCTTCGACAGGTACTCTCTCACCTTAAACTCTTCCTCATCTATCAGGCCCATCAGTTCATCGCCCCGCCTGATCAGCTCGTCAGTTTCTTCCGTTGGTGCCAGAGAGAAGGTAACCGACATGTAATCCTCGTCCGATTTTGTCAGTTCCGTGATCTCACCAATCATTTTTATACTTTGAGGATCGCTTTTTGACAGCACAACCTCAAACTTCGGTGTCAGGCTCACTCCGTATTTATCCTTGACGATTTCTCTGAGAGCTTTCTGCACTCTTCTCAAAGCTCTCTCGTTCTCTTTCTTTTCCTTCCTGAGTTCCCCCAGTTTTTCAGAAAACACATCGTATATATAAAATGTATTCAGCCTGTCTCCTCCGGGATCCAGTATATCCAGAAGCTTCACTGTATCATCCGGAATGAATTCCTCAGGGAAAGAAAGCCTGGAAGAAATATTCCTGATTTTATCCATCTGCAGAAGCAGATTTTTGATTTCAAATATTTCCACAACAGACAATACCGAGCCCCCGCTTCGCTCTATTGTATAGGTATTGTCCTTCATCATCATAAATGTTTCCTGAATCAATCCGATATCCTTCGGGGTCGCCTTCGCTATATCCATCATCACCTGCACTCTGCGGAGCTCTGATTTAAGAGCTTCCTCCTGCCCAGGCATGAATGGCTTCTGCCCTCTGATCTGCTTTATCCCGAATGGAGTGAGTAAATTTACAGCAGAAACCACATGATCAAGGCCCGTTTCTTTTCTTGTTTTAACATTGGCGAGTCGTTTTACATCAGCCATAAACTTCCCTTTCTCATAATCTCACGATTTCTCCGCTGCACAAGCCGCTGCATTTCATATACGTTCGTTTCACAGCATTACATCTATAACCGGAATGTCAGGAATCGCTTCCTGAACACCTTTTAATAATTCCTCATGTTCAAAAGCATACCCGCCCGGTGCTGACGGATTGACAGTTACGGCGGCCACTTCTATGTTCACCAGAACCTTCACATCAAGACCTTTTTTCCTGAACTGACCCCACGAAACCGGATCTATGAATATTCTGGTAGGATCCTTGAGAACAAATATCACCTGTTCCAGCTTCTTCGGGTGTATATCTGCTATCACACTCTGGGTAAATGCACCCGGTACAAAGATATATCCGGTATCCTCATCAATCTCGCCATCCAGGAACTTCCCGGCTCCCAGACCGGTGCTGCGATCCAGCAGTCTCATTTTCCCTCCGCCGATAATCATCATCTGCTCTTTATCGAGATGTTCAAGTATATATTGTCTGGCTTCACCCTTTTCAAGTTCAGGCAATCGGTACAGTCCCACCGTATGCGCCGTTTCTTCTATAACCTTTTTCATACTTCTTGACAGTACCGCTCCTGTCGAAAGTATTATGGCATCTGAGGTTTCAGGTGATGCGATGGATTTTCGATCTATTGCTCCATCTATAAGCACCAGCTCAGCACCGAACCCGAGCATCTCTTCACACATTTTAGCATTGCTGGCATTGATCACAGGCCCGGCCACCTGTACATAGCCGCTTGTCACCACCCGGCACAGCATTATCTGTCCGAGGGATGACCCATACTCGGTCATCCTGAGTATCTCCAGGCCTGCGTCTGCCATCTCATAAAGCTGCTGCGGCACCGATACTATGGTGTCTGTATCGAGAAATACACGTGGTTTGCTGGTACCTGTCACCAGGTCGGTACTTTCTCCGTCACGACCGGTGGAAGTTATGCCGAGAACAATCCCCTCATCCATCGCTTCCTCAATCAGATAGTTGAGAGCTGTTGTTTTGCCGGCATTTTTAGCCATTCCTACTATTGATACCGTTTTATACTTCTTTGAAAGTTCTTCAAGTAAATACATATTTCTCTTCCTGCTTTATGATTTATATGCCGTAATTATTTCTTGTTTCTTTCATGCCTTAGAAGTCCGTCAGGCTCCATCGACATTCTCTCTCCCTGTGCAAGTCCTGCAACACCTTCATAGTGATATCCCTCCACATCCTTGCATCCTTCATAGCTGCACTTGAGAGGAGGCAGTCCTACCGGTTCAGTGTATGTAGTAATAACGCCTTCATAATTTCTCAGTATGATCTTGTCCGGTGTCTGTGAAATCACGTACTGAGGCATTACCGGTGTCTTGCCGCCGCCTCCCGGAGCATCAACAACAAATGTCGGAACTGCATATCCTGAAGTATGTCCTCTGAGGCCCTCGATAATCTCTATACCCTTCGATACAGGCGTCCTGAAATGCTCTATTCCGAGAGACAGGTCGCACTGATAAATGTAGTAAGGCCTTACTCTGTTTTTTACAAGCACATGCATAAGATTCCTCATCACATGCACATCATCATTTACTCCTCTAAGCAGTACCGACTGATTTCCGAGAGGAATACCTGCATCCGCCAGCTTCCTGCACGCTTCCATTGCCTGAGGTGTCATTTCCTTCGGGTGATTAAAGTGTGTGTTAAGCCATATCGGATGATATTTCTTGAGCATGTTGCACAGATCATCTGTTATCCTCTGCGGCATTACCACAGGAGTCCTGGAGCCAAGTCTTACGATTTCGACATGATCTATTTTTCTCAGTTCACTGATGATATATTCAAGCACATCATCCTCAACACATAGACAGTCACCGCCTGAAAGAAGTACGTCTCTTACTACCGGAGTTCTTCTGATATAATCAATGCATGCATTTATATCTTCCATACTTCTGGCTCCGTCAGTCTCCCCTGCCAGTCTTCTTCTGGTGCAGTGCCTGCAATACATTGAACACTGGTCTGTAATGAGGAAAAGTACTCTGTCAGGATATCTGTGGGTAAGTCCAGGTGCCGGTGAGTCCTCATCTTCATGTAGAGGATCCAGCATATCTGCTTCCGATCTGTGAGTTTCCTCGAGAATAGGAACTGCCTGTCTTCTCACAGGACATCCCGGATCGTCAGGATCCATAAGAGAAGCGTAATAAGGTGTTATACCTACTCTGAATCCGTCCATTACTTTAGCTATATCAGCCTCTTCCTCATCCGTCAGGTTTACAACCTGTTTTATCTGTTCAACAGTGTTAAGTCTGTTACTTACCTGCCAGTGCCAGTCATTCCACTGTTCATCAGTAACGTCTTTCCATAGCGGAATATCTTTCCAGTTTCTAATAGCCATTTAATGTCTCCTTTCGA
>JBJESR010000077.1:0-19905 GCA_051882895.1 Lentihominibacter sp. | reverse complement strand
TCTCCTTTTCAACTTCTTAATATGTGGTAAAAATATTATTTAAAACCCTCCGGTATTAAAAACTCCTTTTCATTTCAACCACTTTGCCTGCGATCCTAACTGGCAAAGATTCTATTTCACCATTACTGTAGAAGTGCGGCTCATATACAGCAGGGTTAAAAGCAATTAAGGTAATACCAGATTCCTGTTTCATAACTTTTTTGGCTGTGGCATTATTCCCATTGATTAAAACTATAGCTATATCTCCACTCTTTACATCTGACTGCTGACGGACAATAATAATATCATCTTCCTGAAGTACCGGGAGCATACTGTCACCCTTGATTTTAAGAGCGAAAAATTCTCCCGTACTTGCAAGCTCTCTGTTGATTTCTTCATATCCCAGGATATCTTCATAAGCATCTATAGGCATACCGGCAACAACTGTGTTGAGGATTGGGATGGAAATGCCTTTCGATATTTTAGGAATGTTCATATCAGAGAAATCTTCACTAGAAACATCAACCAATTGATTATTATCTACTTTAGTTAAAAGTTGATCGACTGAAGTCCTCATAGCGTTAGCAACTTTATTGAATGTAGCGATTGACGGTATTATTTTTTTATTATTCTGAGGATGCCTATTTTTTTCAAGCATAGATATGTAGCCTTTGCTTAATCCGCTCATATTTGCGAAATCTTGCATTGTAAGGTTATTCTCATCTCTATATTTTTTTATCAATTCACCCAATGTCATTGTGATTACCTCATTAAAAATATTTAGATGTTTATTATAGTATACAATGTATACTATAAAGTCAAGAAATGAGTTTACTAAAATAAACAAAAATGGATTGACAAGATGTGTTTGCTGTAGCAAATGTCAAATAGAATTTGAAAGGAGAACATGAAACTTACAAATCAGAAGATACTGAATTTTGTTAATTCAGGGATTCAAAAAAGAACCTTCCAGTAAAGCTTGCATATGGGATATCGGTTAACCTTTCGAGCATCGAGCCTGCGCTGATAACATACAACAAACAAAGAGAAGAGCTTATCGAGAAGTATGTCAAAAAGGATTATGATGGGAAATCGCTTACTGAGAATGGTTTCTATGTGTTTTCTGACAGAATCGGATGGAGCAGGCCATGTTGCATATGTTGAAAAGTTGACAGATGAAACTACACGAGGCATTACTCCGAGAAGTGATCTTTACGAGCTCAATAAGACAAGTATGCCTGCTTGTATATTTGAGTGCGGTTCAATTAAGCATTATGCAGATGAATGGGACACCAAAAATGAGATTAATGACTACGGCAAAGCACTTGCCAAGGGACTATGTGATTACTTCGGCAAGACGTTCATGGATATGGATAAGGCTACCTACAAGGTTGTTGTCACCTCAAAAACACTGAATATCAGAGCCGGAGCAGGGAAAAAGTATGCTAAAAAAGGATCCTTAAAAAAAGGGAATGTGTGTACGATTATGGAAACAAAATATGTAACGAATGCAAAATGGGGAAAGCTTGCTGACAAAAATGAGTGGATTTGCCTGGACTACACAAAAAAATAGGAGGAAATGAAAAATGGAAATTATCATAGTAATGTATCAGAACGCAGCACATAACACATTGCTGCAGCTGGTTGTTATCGCTGTAATATGTGACACTGTATTTGGAGTGCTGAGAGCGATCCGGGAAAAGAAGTTCAACAGTAACTTCGGAATAGACGGAGCTATCAGGAAAATCGGTATGATTCTGTCGCTGGTCTTCATGGTTATCTCCGATGCAGTTATTGAGATTAATCTGATTGGATTTGTCCCGGAAGAAGCCAGAAGCTTTCTGGGAATTGAAGCAATAGGAGTAGCGGAATTTTTCGCTTTGCTCTACATAGCATACGAAGTCATATCCATTATTAAGAACATGGCGCTCTGCGGGCTCCCGGTAAAGAGTATCTGGGTAAAAGCCAGGACATGGCTCGGCAAATACACTGACGATCTGCCAGCCGGAGAGGAAGAAACAAAAAGTAAATAGCATAAATTAAAGTTCAAGCCCCTTGATTGTATTTACATGATAGGGTTTTTTTACATGGTAAAAGACGATTACATCCATCGTTGCACATCGTGTGCAATCTGTGTGCAACCGTGTGCAAAATGAAGCAAAAATATGCAGAAATGCGAAGAAATATAAAGAAACAAAAAAAACTCAAGAACCCTTGAATTTCAACGGTTGCGCTGATTTTCAAGGGTTTTTCATTTTCTATACGTTAAACAGGAAGTGGATTACGTCGCCGTCTTTAACGACGTACTCTTTGCCTTCGGATCTGATAAGTCCTTTTTCTTTTGCAGTAGCCAGATTTCCGCCGCATTCTATGAGTTTATCATATGCGATGGTTTCAGCCCTGATGAATCCTTTTTCGAAGTCCGAATGGATTTTGCCGGCAGCTCCCGGAGCTTTTGTGCCCCGTTTTATGGTCCAGGCACGAACTTCCGGTTCGCCTGCAGTAAGGAATGATATGAGATCCAGGAGGTGATAGGAAGCTTTGACAAGTTTATCAAGACCGGATTCTCCTATACCCATTTCCTCCAGGAACATAGCTTTTTCATCCTCGTCAAGCTCAGCCATTTCAGCCTCTATTTTGGCACAGACAACGATAACATCGGAGTTCTCTGTGGCGGCAAACTCACGTACCTTTGCAATATAGTCATTGTCTTCTGCAGCAGCATCGTCTTCAGACACATTAGCAGCATAGATAACAGGTTTATATGAAAGAAGGTCCAGGCTTCTGACAAATTCAGCTTCTTCATCGTCCAGCTCCATAGCTCTGGCAGATTTTCCCTCTGCAAGGAAATCGTAGACCTTTTTCAGCAGATCAAGCTCCTTCTGAAGGCTCTTGTCTCCTTTGAGATTTTTTGTTGTTTTCTGTATCCGCCTTTCCAGAACTTCCATATCAGAAAGGATAAGTTCCATATTAATTGTATCTATATCAGAAATCGGATCGATTTTGCCGTCAACATGCACAACGTTGGGATCGTCAAAGCATCTTACCACATGGACAATTGCGGCAACCTCGCGTATGTGACCAAGGAATTTGTTTCCGAGGCCTTCACCTTTTGACGCTCCTTTGACCAGTCCCGCAATATCATAGAATTCAATAGTGGTGTAGATTGTTTTTTTTGAATTATACATTTCATGAAGAACCTTGAGTCTTTCATCAGGGACAGTTACAACACCCACATTAGGTTCTATTGTGCAGAATGGATAGTTTGCAGCTTCAGCGCCTGCTTTTGTTATGGCATTGAAGAGTGTGCTTTTGCCAACATTTGGCAGACCTACGATTCCAAGTTTCATAAATTGTTCTCCTTTGTATATTTGATGTTTAAGAGTTATCTTTAACTTCTGATCTTGCACGTCTGTAAAGTATTATATAAGCAATAATGCATATTATTATAATGGCAGCGCTCAGAAGCTGAGCCTGTCTGAACGGACCAAGCATCAGACTGTCGGTTCGGAGTGCTTCTACAATAAATCTTTCAATGGAGTACAGTATTCCGTATAAAAGGAATGTCTGACCGTCAAAATGCCTTCTGTTGTCAATATAGATAAGCAGAAGAAACAGAATAAAGCACCAGATCGATTCGTATAGAAATGTAGGATGCACCTGCTGTCCGTCAACAGTTATGGCCCATGGGAGATCAGTAGGTCCGCCATGTGCCTCAGAGTTGAAAAAATTACCCCACCTGCCTATTGACTGTGCCAGAGCAACAGACGGTACAGCAAGATCAAGTATATTCAGTGGCTTTACTTTCCATATTATACACAAAACTGCTGCTGTAATAAAGCCGAAAATCAATCCTCCATGAATAGCAAGACCACCGGCACGTGTGTTGATGATCTTCAGTATATCTCCGGCATAATATGACCAGTTGAATGCAACATAGTACAGTCTTGCACCGATTATTGCAGCAGGTATGCAGATTATTACAAAATTAATGACTGTATCAGAGGTAATCCCATGCTTTGGGGCTCTTTTACAGCATATAAAAGAAGCAAGCACTATGCCTGAAGTTATCAGGATACCATACCACATTACATCGATACCTAGAATTGTAAATGCCACAGGACCAGGTGACTGCATAAAAAATCCTTTCTGCTGAGATGTGCTCAGCATATCTGCTATACGAAAAAAGATGTGCTGAATACCACATCTTTTTATGGTTTATTTTGTAATTACTTCCTCAGGGTCAGTAGCCAGAATGAGTTCAGCTGAATCCCCCATCAGATATACTGTATAGAGTGAGCTGTCAGAAGCCGACTGCTGATCTATAAATTCTTCGGCAGAAACAACTTCAGCTTCATCATTATTAAAACATACGATTCTGGCATAATTCCCGAGAACAGCATCCTTCGTAAGATTGGTATCAGCTATATAATAGCCCTCCTCATAATCTGAGTTGGGAACTACCTCCTGCTCAGAGATATGTACTTCATAAGTATCATCGTTTTTACTGATATCCACGTAGCCTATCATTGTTTCAGCCCCATCAGTAACCAGCTGCTCGGCATATTCATCTTCTAAATAATTGCTTGTAATTTCAGGCTCATCAATAGTATTGCCGGATTTATCTCCGCAGCCGGAGAGCATCATAATCAGTACAACAGATAATGCAGATACTGCAATGAGCCGGGTATTAAGTTTTCTCATTTCTTTCTCCTGTGATTCATCCCAATAGCAATAATTTATATTAAATGCGTACATTGTTATTCTACCCTCATGAAATTCTATATTCAAGTAAATTTAACAAATTATAATTTATTTTAAATAAAAATATAATATAAATGAAAAGAAACGGGAATTCTGATAGAATAACAGTATTATGATGTACGATAATATATGCAAAGGGATCTTTCGCGAACGCCACAACAGATTTGTGGCTTCAGTGGAGATAGACGGAAAAACAGAAAAAGCACATGTTAAAAATACAGGTCGGTGCCGTGAATTGCTGGTGCCCGGAGCGGTGGTATATCTGGAAGATCATTCGGGCAACATGCACAGCAGGAAACTCAGGTATTCACTGATAGCAGTGGAAAAATGCACTGATGATGGAATTATGCTTGTGAATATGGATTCACAGGCTCCCAATAAGGTTGTCAGGGAAGCTCTGGAGATGGGAAAGCTTGTACCCGAAGGGCTTCAGGACGCCGCTTTTGTAAAAAGTGAGTATACTTATGGAGATTCACGGATGGATTTTTATATTAAAGACAGCCGGGGCAAAGAAGCCTTGCTGGAAGTTAAAGGAGTGACTCTTGAAAAGAATGGTGAAGCTGCTTTCCCTGATGCTCCGACAGAGCGGGGGATCAGGCATATAAATGAACTTGTTAAAGCAGTAAGGGAAGGGTATAGTGCAGCAATTGTATTTGTGATACAGATGAAAGGCGTGCATGTGTTCAGACCCAATTATGAAACTCATAAGGCATTTGGAGATTCATTGAAAAAAGCGGCTGAAGAAGGTGTTGAAATAATGGCGTATGATTGCAGAGTGGAGAGGAATAATCTTGAAATAGACAGCCCGGTGGAAATAGAACTGATATTGTGAGTTTTGCGGGGTCGATATATAGTATGAAAAAGTAAATGATAATACCATATGTGGAATTCAGACTGGGAAAATACCTTAAAGTATTTTCCCAGTTTTGTTTTTTTGGAGTAAAATGCACTTATGGTGGAGTGGTTTTGTTGCAAAATGGTTTGAAGTGGAGTAGAATAGAGGAAAATAAAATAGGAGGGGGACTCTATGTTTGTAGGCAAGTATTACAACTCAATAGACAGCAAATCAAGAGTGATAGTGCCTGCGAAATTCAGAGAAGAACTTGGCAGTAAATGCGTAATAGCCAAGGCTCTGGATGAGTGTCTCACTATTTACACCTGTGATGAATGGCAGAAGTTTGTGGACAAGCTTGACGCTTTACCGACAAGTAATCCCAAGGCAAGAAAGGTAAAGCGACACTATTTTTCCTCTGCCGCAGAATGTGATGTGGACAAGCAGGGGAGAGTTACAATTCCTCAGGAATTAAAAACATATGCTGGTATTGAAAAGGAGCTTATCACGGTCGGAAGCAATAAAACTATAGAAATCTGGAGTAAAGAATTCTGGGATGAACAGCTTGATCCTGATACGGGAGAACTGATGGATGCCAGTGAAGCGGCAGAAGGATTAGAAATATATGGATTTTAAACATGTTCCTGTGCTGTACGAAGAATGTATCAGAAACCTCAAAATCAGACCGGACGGTATTTATGTCGACGGAACTCTGGGAGGGGGAGGTCATGCGCTTGGTATAGGCAGCAGGCTTAATGAAAACGGAATGCTTATAGGTATCGACAGAGATACAGATGCATTGCAGGCAGCAGGAGAAAGGCTCAGAGGACTGAAATGCAGAACCGAATTTGTGCATAATACCTATGCCAGCATCAAAGAAGTTCTGGCAGAACTGGATATACCCGGTATAAACGGTGCACTCCTTGATATAGGAGTATCATCTTTCCAGCTTGATAATAAAGAAAGAGGCTTCTCCTATATGCATGATGCTCCTCTGGACATGAGGATGAACAGAGACGACGGGTTTTCTGCATACGATGTAGTAAACAGATATGACAGAAAACAGCTGCAGGATATCATAAAAAAGTATGGAGAAGAAAAATGGGCATCGCGTATAAGCGACTTCATTGTAAGAACGAGGCAGAACGCTCCTATAGAAACCACCGGGCAGCTTGTGGATATAATTAAAGCTGCGATTCCTGCTTCGGCAAGGAGAGAAGGTCCGCATCCTGCCAAAAGAACTTTTCAGGCAATACGGATAGAAGTGAATGGGGAACTGGATCAGATCGGACAGGCAGTTGATGAATTCTGTGACGTCCTTCTGCCGGGAGGCAGGCTCTGTATAATAACTTTTCATTCACTTGAAGATCGAATAGTTAAGGAAGCATTTCACAGGAGGCTTGATCCCTGCACATGTCCTAAAGAATTTCCGGTATGTGTATGCGGCAAAGTCTCAGATGTTGTGAAAGTTACAGGCAAACCGATAGTCGCAGGCGAGGAAGAGCTTGAGAACAATCCCAGATCGAGAAGTGCGAAACTCAGAGTTATAGAGAAGAAGAGGTAGAGGAATGATAGCACCTGAGAAATGGTATGAATATCAGAGAGAATATCAGCGATATGGTTTTGACATGAAACCGCAGCCTGAGCAGCCCGAAGAAGGAAGAACACGTGCCAGGTCAAGAAAAAAGACCAGGAAAGTGGCTGTACCTTTCGGGAACGGGAGAAAAGCGGCTTTTTCTGCTGTGCTGGCAGCGGGTCTTGCTATGATCATGCTTATAATAATTACAGCATACTCAGCTGATATGCGATTTGAAATAAATCAGACAATAAGGGATAATAATGTACTTACGGGTGAAATAGAGAATCTGCAGGTTAAAATATACACAGCAAATAATGTGAACTACATAGAGGGAAAAGCCAAATCCGAACTTGGCATGGTATCACCGAAGGATAAAAACCGTGTGTATATTGCTGCCGATGATATTCCGGCACAGGGATTTGCCGATATGCTGAAGGAAAAGGCATATAATTGAGATTGAAAAATATAATATGTTTTAGAAATGTGAATCTGATTTTGTACATTACCCGGACAGTTGAATAATAAAGCGATGTCCGGGGTTGTTTTTAAGGAAAGAAAAAATGATAAAGACATCCAATAACAGCAGGAAAAATTTAATAATTATTCTTTTTCTTATATTCGGCTGTATGCTGCTTCTGTGTCTGAGGATGGGGTGGATACAGATTGTTAAGGGCAGTGAGTATTCTGAGAAGGCGGTTGAACAGCAGACCAGGGATACTCCCATTGAAGCGGAAAGAGGCGTGATATATGATACAAACGGCAAGGAACTTGCTGTCAGTGTATCATGTTATACTATATGGGCAAGACCTTCGGATGTTCAGTCAGGTGAAACAGATGAAGAAAAAAAAGAAAATGTTGACAAGGTATGCAGTAATCTTTCGGAAATACTGGATATGGACTATGATGAAGTAAAGGAACTGGTTACTGCGAAGCAGAGCATAGTTAAAATTAAAAAGGGCCTCGACAAGGAGAC
This sequence comes from Lentihominibacter sp., assembly GCA_051882895.1. Lineage (GTDB taxonomy): Bacteria > Bacillota > Clostridia > Peptostreptococcales > Anaerovoracaceae > Lentihominibacter. The sequence goes on along the minus strand of JBJESR010000077.1, from coordinate 11,778 downwards.
TTCTGATAAAATAAGAAAAGCTGAGCTTACAGGAATCGAAATTGCGGAAGATACTAAAAGGAGCTATCCGCTGGGAGCTTTTGCATCCCATACGATAGGTTCTGTTACAGATGATAATACCGGTCTCTTCGGACTTGAACTTCAGTATAACCGTTATCTGAGCGGTGTGTCAGGGAGGTGGATCAACTATACCGATACCGGAGGGAACAGGCTTTCGTATGGTAAAGAAAAATACTATAAGGCAGAAGACGGATACAGCATTGTCACAACACTGGATCAGGTTATACAGCACTATACAGAAAAAGCAATTGATCAGGTGCAGAAGAAAACCAGTGCAGACAGAGTTATGGCCATAGTAATGGATCCGAAAACCGGAGATATACTGGCTATGGCTCAGACACCTGAATTTGATCTGAATGACCCTAAGACACCTGAGAGTGAAGCTGAACAGGCAAAGCTTGAAAAAATGTCGGATTCCGAGAAAGTGGAATACTGGAATAAAATGTGGAGAAACTCTCTTATCAGTGACGTTTATGAACCCGGTTCAACGTTCAAGCTTCTGACGACAGCTATAGCTCTGGAGGAAGATGTGACAGATATGAATGACACATTCACCTGTACGGGATCAGTGAATGTAGCCGGTGAGACAATACACTGCTGGAGATCAGAAAATCCGCATGGAACCCAGTCCCTCATGCAGGCGGTTGGAAATTCATGCAACCCGGTGTTTGTAAAACTCGCTACAGAAATAGGTATAGACAAGTTTTATGATTATCTCGGTACTTTCGGAATTACAGGAACGACAGGTATAGATTTTCCGGGAGAAGGAACAGCTATTCTCCAGGATAAGGAAGCTGCAGGACCTGTTGGGCTTGCGACAATCGGGTTCGGACAGGGCGTTGCGGTGACACCGATACAGCTGATAACCGCTATCAGCTCATTCGGAAATGACGGCAAACTTATGAAACCGCGGCTGGTGAAAGAGCTTAAGGATTCAGACGGAAACACCGTGGAGAAATTCGGAACAGAAGTCGTAAGACAGACTGTATCCAGAGAGACTGCAGACGAAATATGTGATATCATGGAATATGTGGTATCAGACGGAGGTGCCGGAACGGCAGCGGTTTCGGGATATAAAGTAGGAGGAAAGACAGGAACAGCCAATAAAGTACGGTCAGACGGTACAGGATACAGTGAAGCAACTGATTCGTCATGTATCGCGATGGCTCCTATGGATGACCCGCAGGTGACAGTTCTTGTTATTGTGGACAATCCGAAAGGAGTCAAATTCGGAAGCGCTGTTGCTGGTCCCGGAGTGAAACAGATATTAACGGATACACTACGCTATATGAATGTTTCACCAGAGTCGGAAAGTGAGAGCAAATCAGATGACGAGAAAGTTGAAGTGCCTGATGTGGTTGGTCAGAGTGTAAGTGATGCCATAGGCATACTCGGAGGTAAATCTCTGTCCTATGATACTGACAAAAAAGAAGCGAAAAAGAATGATTTTATCGTGACAAAACAGTATCCGGCAGCAGGTACAAAAGTTAAAAAAGGAAGTAAAATTTATTTGTATAATTGATAGAGGAATATGAACAGAATAACAATAGATGAAGTTGCAGCGGCAGTCAGAGGTACTGTTCTGCATAGAGGTGAAAAAGAGTATATTGACGGAGTGAAACAGGATTCAAGGGAATGCGCAGACGGAGATCTGTTTGTTGCCATAAAGGGAGAAAATCTTGACGGGCACAATTATGTCGCTAAAGCAGTGGAGAATGGATGCAGTGCTGTAATGATATCTGATGAAAGCTGTGCGGCAGACAACTCCCTGAAGGGAAGTGCCTCCATTATAAAAGTTGAAGATACGGTGCGTGCTCTGGGGGATCTTGCTGCATATTACCTTGAAACACTGAACGTGATTAAAATTGCGGTAACAGGCAGTGTAGGCAAAACCTCAGTGCGGGATATGATTTACTATGTTGCCAGTGAGAAATATAATTGTGGGAGGAACATCAAAAATTACAATAATCTGATCGGCCTGCCGCTTTCGATATTTCTTTTTGACAGCGATACTGAAGTTGTAGTGCTTGAAATGGGAATGGACAGATTTGGTGAAATAGACAGAATGGCGGAAATCGTCAGACCTGATATCGGGGTGATAACCAATATCGGCATGTCGCATATAGAGAATCTGGGCAGCAGACAGGGAATCTTCCAGGCCAAAATGGAAATAACGAAGCATATAGGAAACAGCCGTGATACAGAAGCCACCCTGATTTTCGCAGAGGATGGAGAATTCCTGACCAAAGAAAACACGGCCGGTAATTACAGTCAGATTTCAGTGGGCAAGGACAGAAAAAGTGATTATATCATATCCTCTGTTGACGATTTCGGCATAGAAGGTATACAATTTACACTGGAACATAATGATGAAAAACGCAGAATCAAGGTTCCTGTTCCCGGTATGCACAATGCTGTAAACGGCAGCATCGCTGTTGCCGCAGGAAATCTTATGGGAATTACGATGGAAGAGGCAGAACGCGGTCTGGGAAAAGTTCAGCTTACCGGCAGCAGACTCAGGCTTGTACAGGGGGAAAAAATAAGAATTATAGATGATACCTACAATGCAAGCCCTGATTCAGTGAAAAGTGCGCTCAGGGTGCTGGCAGCAAGCAGGTGCAGCGGAAGAAGGGTTGCTGTACTGGGTGACATGTATGAACTGGGAGATGAGGCACAGAAACAGCATTTTGGTGTCGGCGAATTTGCAGCACATCAGGATATCGATATTCTGGTGGCCATAGGTGAAAATGCATATGAAATAGCAAAAGGTGCTTCCGGCAGCAGTCTCAAGGTAATATATCATGAAGAAAAAAAGGAATTCATTGAAGAACTGACTCACGTTATCAATGCAGGAGATCTGATTCTGGTAAAAGGTTCCAGAGGAATGAAGATGGAGCAGATAGTAGAAGAATTATTGAATTTTTAGGAGTTAATATGAATTACATCAGCATAGGAATAATTATTTTGGCAGCTTTTATTGTATCAGTCATTGTCACAAAAGCTGAAATCCCGGTATTACGCAGGAAAGCAGGGCAGAACATAAGAGAGGAAGGGCCTGAATCCCATTATTCCAAAGCAGGTACCCCAAGCATGGGAGGAATATCAATAATCATCGGGGCGTGTGCTGCGGCGCTGATTGCTGCTGCAGTATATGGAGCGGATATTTCAGAATTACTGATTATACTGTTTGTCTTCGTCGGATTCGGGCTGATAGGGTTTTTTGATGATTATCTCAAGGTAATAAAGAAGAATAATCTGGGCCTTAGAGCATACCAGAAGTTCGGACTTCAGATAATTATTTCTGTAGCACTGGCAGTCTTTCTGGCGAATTATTCTGATGGAAGTACAAATGTATACATACCTGTTGCAGATATATATCTGGATTTTGGTATATGGTATATCCCTTTTATTGTATTCGCGGTGCTTGCCATGACAAATGCAGTTAATCTGACTGATGGACTTGATGGTCTGGCTTCAGGTGTCACTGTGTTTGTAACATTATTTTTCTCAGTGGCAGGGATTTCGTATGGAATAGCATCAGGAGCATATTTCTGTGCAGCTGTATGTGGGGCATGTCTCGGTTTTCTGGTATTCAATAGAAACCCGGCTAAAATTTTCATGGGAGATACAGGTTCACTGGCTCTGGGCGGAGGTGTTGCTGCAGCGGCAATAGTGATGAAACTGGAGCTTCTGCTGCTCATAGCAGGGCTTGTGTATGTTATTGAAGCTTTGTCGGTGGTTATTCAGGTAGGATATTTCAAAATATCCGGAGGGAAAAGAATATTTAAAATGGCTCCGATACACCATCATTTTGAAAAATGCGGTTATAGTGAGAAAACAGTTGTAGCAGGGTTCTGGATATTTACAATAATATGCTGCGCTGCAGGATTTGCATTTATTTAACAGAGAAGCCTGATTGTAAATTGAATGGAGGAAGCAATGTCAAAAAATTGTGTAGATGATATCAAAGGAAAGAAAATACTGATAGTCGGTATGGGCAATTCAGGAAAGGCTGCTGCACAGGCGATGGTAAAGCTTGGCGCAGCTGTATCTGTGCAGGACAATAAAAAAGAAGAGGATATTGATCCTCAGCTGCTGACTTTTCTCAAAGATAAGTCGGTAACATGTTATCTCGGGTGTCAGCCGGAGAATATGAGTGATTTTGATATGATGATATTAAGCCCGGGGGTTTCTCCTGAGCTTGACTTTATCAGAGAAGCCCGTGAAGCAGGTGTTGAGATAACAGGAGAACTGGAAATCGCATACAGGGTCGGGCATGGCAAATACGTTGCAATTACAGGAACAAACGGGAAAACGACAACTACGACACTTGTCGGGGAAATATACAAAGCTGCAGAAAAAAAGACATACGTTGTAGGAAATATAGGTGTTGCGGTTATATCAAAATCTCTCTCAGCCGAGGAGGACAGCTGGCTTATAACTGAAACAAGCAGTTTCCAGCTTGAAACGATAAAAGATTTCAGACCGGAAGTATCAGCATTGCTGAATCTGACACCGGATCATATGGATCGCCACAAGACTATGGAAAACTACGGCAATGCCAAGGCTAATGTATTCATAAACCAGACGCCGGAGCAGTACTGTATTATAAATTATGATGATAAAGAGTGCTATAAACTTGCAGAAAACTGCAGGGCTGCAGTAGTACCTTTCAGCAGGCTTGAAGAGCTTGAATTCGGAGCATTTGTTAAAGACGGCATGATTGTTATAAAAAACGAGGCCGGGGATCTGACGGAAATATGCAGAGCGGATGAGCTGAAAATACCGGGAACTCATAACCTGGAAAACGCGCTTGCAGCAGCAGCTGTAGCATATTTCGGCGGAATTGATGCAGAAACTATAGCAAAGGTTCTCAGACAGTTCAGAGGAGTTGAGCACAGAATCGAGCTGTGCAATGAAATAGATGGGGTCAGGTTTGTAAATGATTCCAAAGGAACTAATCCTGATGCAGCCATCAAGGCCATTGAAGCAATGAAAGAAAATATAATTCTGATTGCAGGTGGCTATGACAAGGGATCTTCATTTGATGAATTCATAGGGGCATTTGACGGCAGAGTCAAGGCTATGATGCTTCTGGGCAAGACAGCTGCCAAAATCAAAGAAACTGCAGAAAAAGCAGGATTTACGAATTCAATAATTCTGAAAGATATGGAAGCCTGTGTCAGAGAAGCATACAGGATTGCCGAGCCGGGAGATGTGGTGCTGCTGTCGCCGGCATGTGCAAGCTGGGATATGTACACCAGCTATGAACAGCGCGGACGCCACTTTAAATCCTGTGTTCAGGCACTTGAAAGGTAGCGGGTTGAATTGGATAAAAAAGAAAAAAAGCAGAAAAGAGTGACAAAAAGAAAAGCTGAACTGAAATCAGGTGATTTCTGGCTTATGCTCATTGTGATGATACTTGTTATCTTCGGGCTGATCATGGTATTCAGTGCCAGCTATTACTATTCGATAAGCCAGGCAGGAAATGCATACAGCTATCTGTTAAGACACGGATTATGGGTGATACTGGGAGTCGGAGCTATGATACTGGGCGCTTCTGTTGACTACCGGATATACAGGAAGGCTGCAGTCCCTGTTGTAATAATTATAGGTGTGCTGCTGATACTTGTGCCCTTTATAGGTACTACTGTAAATGGAGCTACACGATGGCTGTCCATAGGGCCGATCACGATAATGCCGGGGGAACTGGCAAAGCCGGCAGTAATACTTTTTACTGCATGGTATTTAAGCGAGAAACCGGAACGGATAAAATCCGTGGTCAGAGGGATATTGCCGCTGATAGCGCTGGCCGGTGTATACGGTGCACTTATCATCAAACAGCCTAATCTTTCAACGGCTATTACAGTGTGCGGCATTGTGGTGGCTATGATGCTGGTTGCAGGAATGAAATGGAGGTACTTTTTCGGGGCTGCCGGTATCGGTGCGGGAGGAATACTGAGCATACTGCTGTTTGCCAGAGGAAGCTACTGGTATACCAGACTTACAAGTTTCACAGATCCTTTTGCTGATCCGTTAAACGATGGTTATCAGGCTGTTCAGTCACTGCTTGCACTTGGCTCAGGAGGGTTGTTCGGAGTCGGGCTCGGTAAGAGCGTGCAGAAAAACCTTTATCTGCCTGAACCTCAGAATGATTTTATTCTGGCAATTATAGGAGAAGAGCTGGGATATATCGGAGTGCTTGCGCTGATTGTGGTTTACTGCCTTTTCATATGGAGAGGAGCTCATGTCGCGATGAATTCGCCTGATCAGTTCGGAATGCTGCTGGCATCAGGAACAGTTCTGATGGTGGCGATACAGGTGATTCTGAATATTGCGGTAGTAACGTCGTCAATGCCTGCAACCGGTATTAATCTGCCGTTTGTAAGCTATGGCGGAAATGCTCTGCTGATTTTTATGTTTTGTTCCGGAGTGCTCATTAATATTTCAAGACATGGGCCAAAGACTACAGGAGTAAAGTAGATGAGAGTTATTATGACCGGTGGAGGTACCGGAGGACATGTGTATCCTGCAATTGCTATTGCAGACGAAATAAGAAGAAGATACAAGGACGCTGCAGTTCTTTTTGTAGGTGCAGAGGTCGGCATGGAAAGAGAACTTGTACCGGAGAACGGATATGATCTTGAGATAATATCTGTAGATGGTTTTTACAGAAAAAAGCTTTATAAAAACATTGAAGTGTTCAATAAACTGAGAAAAGCGTCAAAAAGATCAAAGGAGATAATCAGAGCATTTAAACCGGATGTTGTTATCGGAACAGGAGGATATGCGAGTGCTGCTGTTGTTAAAACAGCACAGAAAATGAAAATACCGACATATATACATGAGCAGAATGCATATCCGGGGATGACAAACAGGATGCTTGAGCGGCATGCCAGAAAGGTTTTTCTGGGTTTTGAAGCTGCTGCTGAGCACTTTAAGGATAAAAGCAAGCTTGTCAATGCAGGAAACCCTGTCAGAGCTGTATTTTCGCAGACAGGAAAAGCGGAGGCAAGGAGAGCTCTGGGATTCAGAGATACTGATTTTGTGCTGCTGGCATTTGGAGGGAGCCAGGGGGCAGGCAGAATCAATAAAGCGATGATAGATGTAATTGAGACCTTTAACGGTGTCGGAAACTTTAAAATATGTATCGGTGCCGGCAAATACTATTATGAGGCAATGCTGGATGAATTCAGAGAGAGAAATATAGAATTGCATGATAATATAATAATTAAGGAATATATCAGTGATATGCAGAAGTACCTTGTATCCTCCGATCTGGTTGTTAGCAGAAGCGGTGCTCTGACTGTAGCAGAAGTTACTATATGCGGGAAGCCTGCAATTTTTATTCCATCGCCTAATGTTACCGGAAATCATCAGTATCATAATGCTATGGCGGTTGCTCAGCATGGCGGAGCAATAGTGCTGGAGGAGGATCAGCTGAATGACAGGAAGCTGGTGAATGAAATTCTGAAACTGAAGAACAATCCTGAGATACTCAGAGATATGGCCGGCAGAAGTCTCGCCTGTGCGCCTGTTGATGCTGCTGCAATAATCTGCGATACGATAATCAGTGACATATCGGAGTAACGCATTTCGAACCTCCCGCATATCATGCAGTATATGTGGGAGGTGTTTTTTTGGGAAAATATCTTATCAGAGGGGGAAAATCCCTTTCGGGGGAGGTTCTTATTTCGGGTGCCAAGAATGCTGCTCTGCCTGTTCTGGCTGCAGCTGTTGCCACTAAAGGCGAGAATATAATTGAAGCGTGTCCGGAAATTTCAGATGTTGATAATATGGTATCAATACTTGAAGCTCTGGGGTGCAGGGCAGAAAGAGACGGGAGCAGAATTCTGGTGGACGCATCTGCGCTCACTGAATGCAGGATACCCGATGAAATGATGAAAGAAATGAGATCCAGTGTTTTCCTGGCAGGATCCCTTCTTGCCAGATGCGGCGAAGCGGTCATAAGCAGTCCAGGAGGATGCAATATAGGGAAAAGGCCGATAGATATACATATCAAGGGACTTCGCAGTCTTGGTGCCGATATAGAAAGTACCGATGAAAAGATATTTATCAGAGGAGGTAACCTCAGGGGAACCGATATCAGACTTGACTATCCGAGTGTAGGTGCGACAGAAAATCTTATGCTTGCTGCCACCGCGGCACAGGGGACGACAATTATAGACAACAGCGCCCGGGAGCCTGAAATAAAAGCACTGCAGGATTATATAAACATGTGCGGAGGCAGCGTGTCCGGAGCAGGAACCGCCAGAATAACGATAGAAGGTCAAAAGAAGCTGACAGGATGTGAATACAGGATGATACCGGACAGAATTGAGGCAGGCACTTATCTGCTGATGGGGGCTGCAACCGATGGAGATGTGTGTTTAAAAGGCGTGGTGCCGGAACATATCGGGCCTTTAATTGAAATTATCAGAGCATGCGGATACCGGATCTTTACATGGGATGATAACCTGAGAATATGCGGAACAGGTGCAGGCAGAGTGAAATGCAGAGTGGACACCGCTCCATATCCTGGATTCCCGACAGATCTGCAGCCTCAGCTGACAGCATTTCTTACAAAAAAAGGGGATGACTGCGTTGTCAGAGAAAACATATTTGAAAACAGATTCCGTTATGCAAAACAACTGATAAAAATGGGTGCAGATATTGAAATATCACAAAAAGAGGTTATAATAAAAGGTAACAACATATTGTATGGATGTGATGTTGAAGCTGAAGATCTCAGAGGAGGCGCGGCATTAGTGATTGCAGGGCTGATGGCTGAGGGAGATACAGTTCTGAGCAACACAAAATATATTAAAAGAGGATATAGCAGATTCAGAGAAAAAATACAGAAACTAGGTGGAGAAATCAGGGAAGATGGTCAATGAAAACCGGACAGTCAGAACTGTCAGAAAGAAAAAGCGACGAAAAAAGCGATATATTTTAAAGATCTGTCTGATTATACTGGTTTGTATCGGACTTTATTATGTTACGCATATCGATTATTTCAGCATAACAGGTATAGCGGTTATCGGAAACAAGGAAATATCAGATGTAGAGATACGTGAGTTGTCCGGATTGCATACCGGTGAGAGCCTGTTTGATGTTCATCCGTTTTTCGTTCAGAAAAAAATTAAAAACAATCTGTACATCGCAGATGTCAATGTGGACAGAAAGCTTCCGAATGAGGTTGAAATAATTGTTACTGAGAGAAGCGGAAAAGCACAGGTTGCATATGGTAAAAAGTATGCGGTTACAGATAATGACGGAACTGTTCTTGAGGTGGCTGATAAGGTCAGAAAGGTGACTCTGATCAAAGGCATTGAAGCGGAAGAGGCTGAGCCAGGGAAAAAAATAAAAGTAAGTGATGAGGATACCTGGAACCGTAATATGAAAATCGTCAGGGTAATGGAAGAGAACGACCTGTATTTCAAGAAGATAAAAATAGAAGGCGAAGATGTAAAAGCATATATCTATGATAAACTCGTATGCAAGGGTAAATATGACGATGTAATTGAGAATATCGAAAATGATGCCCTTAAATTAGTGGTGTATGATCTGTATCAGAAAGGTATAGAAAAAGGTGTTATCAACATCGGCAGCAATAATTATTGTTCCTTTACGCCATAAAAATTATGTGATATAATTAAGCTAAGTATACATTTAAGAAAAAGTAGGAGGTACTTCTGGATGTTACAATTTGAGATGAATGACTCGACGCTGCAGGAGATAAAGGTTATCGGAGTCGGCGGCGGCGGATGTAACGCAGTTAACAGAATGATAGATGGAGGAATGAAAGGTGTAACTTTCATCGCTGTTAATACAGACAAGCAGGCCTTGGCAAAGAGTAAGGCTGAGACAAAAATACAGATAGGAGAGAAACTGACAAAGGGTCTGGGTGCCGGAGGAAATCCTGAAGTTGGACAGAAGTCTGCAGAAGAGAATCTTGAGGATCTGGAGAAATTTATCGCCGGTTCGGATATGATTTTCGTAACATGCGGAATGGGTGGCGGTACAGGAACCGGAGCAGCTCCTATTATCGCAAAAATAGCTAAAGATATGGGTGTGCTCACTGTAGGTGTTGTAACCAAGCCGTTCAGATTTGAAGGCAAGAAGAGAAGCGAACATGCGGAGCTTGGAATCAAGTTCCTGAAGAAATATGTTGACTCTCTTGTTGTGGTTCCAAATGACAAACTGCTTGAAACTGTACAGGAACAGACTTCGCTTCTTGAAGCCTTTGAACTGGCAGATGAAGTCCTGAAACAGGGAGTACAGGGTATCTCCGATATTATAGTTGACGATGCACTTATCAATCTTGATTTCGCAGATGTTACAACCATCATGAAAGACAGAGGAATTGTACATATGGGTGTCGGCAGAGGCAAGGGCGAAAGCAGACTTGAGGATGCTGTCAGCGGAGCAATCAACAGCCCTCTTCTTGAAACAAAGATTTCAGGCGCCAGAGCTGTACTCATCAACATCACAGGTGGAAGGGATCTCACTATGTTCGATGTTGATAAGGTTGCCAGCAGAATTGATGAGGAAGCGGATGACAATGCAATAATCATCATGGGAGCATCCATCAAGGAAGACTTACAGGATGAGATAGCAGTAACAGTAATTGCTGCAGGTTTTGAGAAGAGCAATGTTGATCTTCTTAATAATTCTGTAATCCCGAACGGACATACAATCGACAGTGGAACAGAAGCAAGAGAAGATGCACAGCAAACTTCAGCGGCTGAGAAAGAAGATCCTTTCAAGGGAACAGCTCGTATTGACATTCCTACTTTCCTGCAGAGATAACAGAAAGGAAAAGAATATTCCAATAGCCGGTTTTGTTTAGAACCGGCTATTGTTCTGATTTTACGGTTAATATTGCAATATGAAAATTATCACATCAAAGGATAATCAACTTTATAAGACAGCTTTCAGGCTTACGAAAAAAAAGTACAGGGATGAATACGGCATGTATCTTCTCGAAGGAGTAAAGCCGCTTCTTGATGCACTGGGCACCGGAATATCCGTCAGGAATATTTTCCTCTGTGATGGTATGACTGCTGAAGCGGATTTTCCTGATGAAATAACTGTGAAGCTTGACAGGAAGCTGTTTGAAAGACTATCGGATACGGGAACTTCACAGGGTGTGATAGCTGTTGCAGAGAAGTTAAGATATGATTATGAGACTTTTTCAGAAAATGCCGGGATGCAGGGAAGCAATATCGTTGTCCTTGACAGACTGCAGGATCCCGGAAACATCGGAACAATAGTCAGAACTGCAGAAGCAGCGGGGTACAGAGGGATAATAGCAACAGCAGGAAGCGGAGATATATATTCGCCTAAGGTTGTGAGAGCTGCGGCAGGTTCACTTTTCAGGGTGCCGGTACTGCAGGTGGATGACAGCATGGAAGCAGTGAATATGCTGAGGAAGATGAATAAACGGATAGTTACAGCAGCGCTGGATACTGATATATATTATTATCAGACAGACTTAACCGAAAATATCGCCCTGGTGATCGGCAACGAAGGTCAGGGTGTTAGCGAAGTCTTTATGAAGTCTTCGGATATAAAAGTCAGGATTCCCATGGAAGGATCCATAGAATCACTGAATGCGGCGGTGGCAGCCGGAATACTTATGTATCAGTCACAAAAGATAAATAGATGAGAGGTAAAAGCAATGCAAGCTCAGTTGAACAAAATTTTAGAAGAAGC
>JBJESR010000076.1:0-4077 GCA_051882895.1 Lentihominibacter sp. | reverse complement strand
CGGCGGTGCCTGGAGTGGTACAGAACATTGCAGAGCTTTATGTGGAAATGATGGATGGCGTGGTTCAGTCATGTATGTATCGGCATTGGAGTAAATTTGCCAATTACATTCTGACAATTTTCATGTTTCTGATCTTTTCCAACATTTCGGGCCTTTTTGGGCTCCGTCCGCCGACAGCTGATTACGGTGTGACATTGCCTCTCGCATTGATCACGTTTGTTCTGATTCAGTTCAATGCGTTCAAGTGGAAGGGTGTTGGAGGTTATGTGAAGGATCTGATGGACCCAATTCCGTTATTCCTGCCAATCAATATTATCAGTGAGGTTGCAACGCCAATTTCTCTGTCGCTGCGTCTTTTTGGTAATGTTATGGCCGGAACCATTATGCTGGCACTGTTTTATGGCATGCTGCCGACGTTGGTTACTATTGCGATTCCGTCATTTTTACACGCGTACCTGGATTTGTTCTCAGGTGCGATTCAGGCATATGTATTCTGTATGCTGTCGATGACATTTATTTATCAGAAAATGCCGGAATAATCCGGACAATCAATTTATATTTTTAAGGAGGAAAATATAATGAGTGGTATAACAAATGAAGGTTTAGTTTTAGCGTGTTCAGCAATTGGCGCCGGCCTCGCTGTTATCGCCGGTATCGGTCCTGGTGTAGGACAGGGTATTGCAGCCGGTCATGGTGCATCTGCTGTTGGACGTAACCCGGGAGCAAAGGGTGACGTTATGCAGACCATGCTTCTTGGTCAGGCCGTTGCCGAGACAACAGGTCTTTATGGTCTGGTTATCGCGCTGATTCTGCTCTTTGCCAACCCACTGATCGGCAAACTGTAAGATAAAGCGTTATTGTTTAAGCAATTATATAAAACAGATATATTCTGAAAGGAGGCTTAAACTTGGAGGACAGATTGTTTGGGCTCGACGTGCAGCTCCTGTTCGATGCGTTCGTGCTTTTCATTGTTATCATGATCATGTACGCTATTATGAGCAGACTCTTTTTCACACCGGTGCGTGCATTCCTTGAGCAGAGGAAGCAGGCAGTGGCAGCAGACAGAGATGAGGCACTCAGGCTTCAGGAAGCAGCTTCTGTTTCAAAGGCTGCCTATGAAGAAAAACTGAAAGCCGTGCACAAAGAAGCCGAAGAGATTCTATCCGCATCCAGAAAAGCTGCAATGAAGCAGCAGGGTGCCATTATTGACCAGGCGAAGTCGGAAGCCTCTGCAATCATGGAACAGGCAGACAGAGAAGCTATATCCGAGAAGCAGCGCATCAGAGACGATGTGAGGAAGGAGATGTGTGATCTTGCCCTTGTGCTTACAGCGCAGTTCACAGACAGAGCCAATCCTCAGCGCAGTGAGGTGCTTCTGGAGGAATCGTTGAAGGAAATGGGTGGTGACACATGGTTGAATTAATTATTACAGCAATTAATGTTTTCATCCTGTTTTTCTTTATTGGTTACCTCATTTCGGGTATGCTGTCCGGAATGCTCGCAAAGCGGCAGGAACGGATTGCTGATGATATCAATACAGCGAAACTGAGTAAGGAAGAGGCCCTTGCACTTAAGAATGATTATGAGCACAGACTCGCGGATTTTGACAGCGAACGGGCCACGATTCTTGAGGATACGCGCAGGAAAGCTGCACAGATGGAAGAGAGGATACTTCTGGAGGGACACCAGGAAGCTGACAGGCTGATTGCCCGTGCAAAGAAGGAAGCTGAACTGAAGAAGACAAAGCTTCAGGATGAAGTCAGACATGATATGATTATTGCAGCTTCCAGAACGGCAGGCAAACTGGTTGCCGAGAACCTCGATGACACGAAGCAGGCGGTATATATTCAGGAAATGCTGGATGAAATGGGTGAGACAACATGGCAGAATTAATTGAGAAAACATATGGGCAGGCCCTGTTTGATCTGAGTCTTGAGGAAGACAGGGTCAATGAGTATGCCGAAGAGATGCGTACTATCAGAGATGCCATTGCTGAGAACCCTGAATTCACGGTGTTACTGAATCATCCCCGTATTTCAAGGGAAGATAAGATAGAAGTTATCAAGAACTGTCTGGACGGAAGAGCTTCAGACAGTGTGACCGGCTTCTTCGTTGCCGTTATTCAGGCAGGCAGACAGCAGTTTATTCAGGGAATGATTGAGTATTTCCTGGATGCGGTCAGGAAATATCAGCGTATTGGCATAGCAGATGTGACCAGTGCCTGTGCATTAAGTGATGCGCAGAAGGCGGCCGTTGAAAAACGGCTTTTGGAGACGACAGACAATGTCGCCGTAGAAATTAATTATCAGGTGGATCCTGAGATCATCGGAGGACTGATCATCCGGATGGGTGACAAGGTTGCTGATAACAGTATCCGGACAAAGATCAATACTCTGACAAAGGCGTTATTAAACAGCTGACAAACAGCTAGAAGGAAGGTGCCAAAAGCTCCATGAATTTAAGACCTGAAGAGATTAGTTCAGTTATAAAAGAACAGATTAAGAGATATAAATCAGAACTTGAAGTATCGGATGTCGGTACTGTTGTTCAGGTAGCGGATGGTATTGCACGTATTCATGGCCTTGAGAATGCGATGCAGGGCGAACTTCTTGAATTTCCGGGCGAAGTCTATGGTATGGTCATGAACCTGGAAGAAGATAATGTCGGTGCGGTTTTACTTGGCAGCAGCAAAAATATCAACGAGGGTGATATTGTTAAGACAACGGGACGAGTTGTAGAGGTTCCTGTTGGCGATGCGATGCTTGGGCGTGTTGTGAATGCCCTTGGTCAGCCGATTGACGGCAAAGGACCGATTGCTACGACTGCTTTCCGTAAAATTGAAAGAGTTGCTCACGGCGTTATCGAGAGAAAGAAAGTTGACACACCGTTACAGACAGGTATTAAGGCTATTGATGCCATGATTCCGATCGGCCGCGGCCAGCGTGAGCTGATCATCGGCGACAGACAGACCGGTAAGACTGCCATCGCCATCGATACAATTATTAACCAGAAGGGACAGGATGTGCTCTGTATTTATGTAGCCATCGGCCAGAAGCAGTCCACAGTTTCTTCTATTGTACACACACTGGAATCCTTCGGTGCAATGGATTATACCGTTGTTGTTGCAGCAACAGCTTCTGAACTTGCACCATTACAGTATATTGCACCATATGCAGGATGTGCTATTGGTGAAGAGTGGATGGAGCAGGGCAAGGATGTCCTGGTTGTTTATGATGACCTGACCAAGCATGCAGCTGCTTACCGTACACTCTCCCTGCTGCTCCGCAGACCACCAGGGCGTGAAGCTTATCCGGGTGATGTTTTCTACCTGCATTCAAGACTTCTGGAGCGTGCTTCCAGATTGTCCGATGATCTGGGCGGCGGTTCACTGACAGCCCTTCCTATCATCGAGACACAGGCAGGTGACGTATCGGCCTATATTCCGACAAACGTTATTTCCATCACTGACGGACAGATCTATCTGGAGACAGAGATGTTCAATGCCGGTTTCAGACCTGCTATCAATGCCGGTCTTTCTGTAAGCCGTGTCGGCGGTGACGCTCAGATCAAGGCTATGAAGAAGATTGCCGGACCTATTCGTACAGAGCTGGCTCAGTTCAGAGAGCTGCAGTCCTTCTCCCAGTTCGGTTCCGATCTGGATGAAGATACACTGCAGAACCTGGCACAGGGCGAGCGTATCCAGCAGATTCTGAAGCAGAACCAGTATCAGCCGATGCCGGTTGAGAAGCAGGTAGTCATGATCTATGCCGTAACACGTAAACATCTGACAGATATTCCGGTTGACCAGGTACTTGATTTTGAGAAAGGCCTGCTGGAATATATGGACAACAAGTTTGATGATGTCCTGACCGCGATCCGTGAGGAAAAGGTTCTGTCAGAGGCAATCGAAGAAGGCATTGTGAAGGCGATCACGGAGTACAAGAAGGTATTTCTGGATGAAAATAAGAGGTGATGAATAATGGCCTCAATGAGAGAGATTAAAAGACGTAAAACCAGTATTCAGAGTACGGCGCAGACAACGAAGGCCATGAAGCTGGTATCAACGGTCAAGTTTCA
>JBJESR010000075.1:0-4080 GCA_051882895.1 Lentihominibacter sp. | reverse complement strand
TCCTGTTACCTTTATCCCCGGCTCGATATCAGCCGTCAGTTCAATATTCTTCCGGCTGGCGGCCGGCTCCTGCTGCATCGCCACCATTTCGCACATATCACTGAAATCTATTTCGTCGTTTTCGAGAACCAGTCTTCCCGAATCGCTGCGTGACAGGGTAAGAAGTCTGTTGACAAGTCCTGCCATACGCTTCGCCTCCCGGTTTATGACTTCCAGTGCCTTTTCCCTGTATTCCTCATCCGTTCTGGCATAGTCGCTCTGGGAGATGATGACCGACAGAGGTGTCCGCAGCTCGTGGGAAACGTCCGATGTGAACTGTTTTTCTTTTTCAAAGGTTTTCTCTATCCTGTCAAACATGCTGTTGAAATTCTTCGCCAGCTTGTGGATTTCGTCCTTGGCTGATGCCTCCGATGCCGTGCCTTCTGCTGTGCCCTTTACTGATGCTTCCGGCACTTCTCCGTCCTGCATGTCTATTCTTCTTGTCAGATCTCCATCTCTGCTGATTTCTTCTACGGTACTGATAATATTCCTGACGGGTCTGAAAGCCCTCCTGGTGATGATATATCCTCCGAGAGCTGCAATGACCACCAGGGCAGGGCATGCTATAATCACCAGCTTAAGCATGAAGGAAAATGAGCTCTGTTCCGCGAAATCCTTTACTATGCCGCGAACCCACACTGCCTGGCTGCCCATTTCAAAGCTGCTGTCATACACGTACCACGTCTGCCCCTGCTCATCATTCATCTTCACCACGGCTTTGTCCTTTAATGCCGGCAGATCCGGAAGCTCCACCGGTCTGCGGCCTTCCAGAAGATCGCCGTCCTCTGTGTAAATGCTGAGATAGACACCGTCCTCATAAAAATCCAGGTCCTCATCTATAATGAAATTCTCCCCGAAGGACTCGATTTCCTCGCTGGCATCCGCCACATGATCCATCAGCTTGCTTCTGGCAGTCTCGCTTGCTCTGACATTGCCCACATATGCCATCACACTCAGAAATCCAATTGTGATTATCACCAGAAATATGGTGTACCATATGGTGATCTTCGTTGTTATGGAAAATCTTTTCATGCTATTTCACCATGTATCCGGCGCCTTTGACCGTGATTATTTTCTTCTCGTCGAAACCGTCGTCCACTTTGCGTCGCAGATGGTATACATACACATCTATGACATTTGATGCTCCGTCATAATCATAATTCCATATATGATTGGACAGCTTGTCCCGTGACAGCACTCTGCCCTGATTCTGCATCAGGTATTCCAGAATATCAAACTCCTTGGCTGTAAGCTTTATCTCCTTACCGGCTCTTTCCACGTGTCTTGATGCCGAATCAAGCACAAGATCTCCGGATTCCATCACGCTGCTTGCTCTCTCGCCGCCACGCCTTACAATGGCTCTGACTCTGGCCATCAGCTCGTCAAAGTCAAAGGGTTTCACCAGATAATCGTCGGCACCTGCATCGAGGCCCGCAACCCGGTCTTCAACAGTGCCCAGCGCTGTAAGCAGAAGCACGGGGGTGCTGTTGCCGGATGCTCTCATCTGTTTGAGAACCCCGATACCTGTGGTTCCCGGCAGCATTATATCCATTATTATTCCGTCATAATCAGCGCATCTGATATATGCCAGGGCATCGTCCCCGTCATAGCATACATCTACGCTGTAATGTTCGTTTTTGAGCTTTCTCACTATTATATCGTTAAGATCCTTCTGATCTTCTACAACAAGTATTCTCATAGATTTCGTCCTCCTCATCTTTATTTTAACAGATTCAGATTAAAAAACTATTAAAACCCCGCAACTTTTGAATGCTGCCCGGCATCATTCGATATCAGCTTTACCGCCTCTGATAAAAACAAATTCTGTATCGGTCGACAGTTCCCGGCTGAAGCTGTACTGCAGCCGGTCGAAGGATTTAATGCCTTCAGGACTGTCAATGTGATTCTCTGCCATGAACCTGACCATTTCACCTCGTGCCATTTTCGCATATGTACCCTTCTGTTTCACTCTGCCTCCGTCAAGCTCTCCGAAAATGCACGTGATGTATATGTCTCCGTCCTGCAGATATTTCTCGATGCATCTGGAGTATTCCTTTGATGCCAGATTTATTATAATTCCCGATTCATCCATCGTTTCTTCATAGAGACTCTTTCCCCAGAATTCATAAAGATCTCCGGCGCCTCCAACTGTGGCTTTCGCCTGCATCTCCAGTCTGTAAGGTGTGACTCCGTCCATAGGCTTCAGCACGCCGTAAAATCCCGACAGTATCCTGAGATTCTGCTGGATGTATTCCAGCATCCTGTCTTCAAAAACAACCGGCGCCATATGCTGGTACTGTATGCCTTCATATGAAATCACCGCCGGGGTCAGTCTGCCTGTCAGCTTCATACCGGTCAGTCTCTCATAGTTCATCTGTGCCAGCCTGTCGCTGCATCCCCACAGTTTCTGTGCTTCCTTCATGGAAAGTGAACGCAGCCATTCAAGTATCACTTCTGTCCTGTCAAGAAAAACCGGCAGATCCTGATAAGGCAGCACATCATCGGCAACGTTCATTTTCTTCGCAGGGGAAATTATTATCCTCATAATATGTTCCTCACTGCGCAGCTGCCGGTGCCTGGTTCTGTCCTGCATCCGAGTCCTTATCTGAGTCGGCGGTCTGCAGCTGGTCCAGCATCTGCTGAGGGTTATCCGCTGCCTTTACTTTATCATAGGCTCTGATTATTATGCCGTTTTCGTCGATCAGGTATGTTGTACGGATGACTCCCATGGTCACCTTGCCGCCGCTCTTCTTTTCTTTCCAGACGTCATAGGCCTGTATCGCCTCAAGCTCCGGATCCGAAAGAAGTGTGATACTCAGGTTCTGTTTTTCTTCGAAGCGTTTATGGGATGCCACCGAATCCTTGCTGATTCCTATTATCACTGCGCCTTTTTCTGTGAACTGGGGCTGCAGCTGTGTGAATCCGCAGGCCTGTTTAGTGCATCCTGAGGTATTGTCCTTCGGGTAAAAATACAGTATCACTTTTTTCCCTGCGTATTCACCGAGTGTATGTGTATCGCCGTTCTGATCCGGCAGTGAAAATTCCGGTGCTTTTGTTCCTGTTTCAAGCATCCTGCTGTCCTCCTTGTGTGTTTTATCTTCCGCAATCACCGGCTGCTGCGGGTATTGCGGTTCTGTTTCTATCTTTATAACCTCTTTATGGCCTGGCTGGCAGACCTTATTCATTTCTTATTATATCTCAGTATGTGATAAAGTACAAAAGCTTATGTGACGTGTGTCTGAATTCCTGCGATACTTTGCTGCGGCTGACGTGCCGGCTCTGGGTGTTGGGCTGTGGCCCGGCGGTTTGCGGGTTCTGTATATTGGGCTCTGGGCCAGCGGCTTTTTGCGGTGGCGTTCCGAGTATGGCCT
This sequence comes from Lentihominibacter sp., assembly GCA_051882895.1. Taxonomy (GTDB): domain Bacteria; phylum Bacillota; class Clostridia; order Peptostreptococcales; family Anaerovoracaceae; genus Lentihominibacter. The sequence goes on along the minus strand of JBJESR010000075.1, from coordinate 670 downwards.
GGCGGTTTGTTTGCTGTGGCGTTCCGAGAATTTACGAAAACCGGGGTTTTTAATGCCCATTTCGTAAGTCACTCCGACATTATGTTAACCAAGATGATCTCGCTCTGGTTTAATGAATGGTTTTCTGGTGCTGTGAGCTGATTTTTTACATTTCTAAAGCATTTCACAAAACTTTGCCGTGTTATTTATTGATATAATTGTAATCATTTTCCTGTCAACCGAACCCGTTTCTGACTTTGCTTTCGAAATACGTCTTCAGAACTGCCGTTTTCGTAAATTCTCGGTATATTATTGTAAACCAGTCGAAATCTGCTTATATCCTGCATGCCAGTGTTCAGAATCAGCGCAGATCAGCATATCCGGGGCAGCCCCATACTAATAAAACAATTTTCGCGGTGAAAATGTTACATATTTATAACAAAGTCTGCTTCGCCGATTCTATCGGAGAAGTGAACTTTGTAATTATGACATCAAAAACCAACGCAGCAGCTGCACCGGCATTATCTCACCGTCGCAGCTGCTTTCTGTTACCTTTGTGTATTATTCACTTTTCAGTTGTTCTAGTCGTCGTAATCGATTCTGTCAACGTCACTGCTTATGATATTTCCTGATTCTGCATCTATCTCATATTCGTACTCATAGCCGTTATATCTGATTTCCACTTCATACT
>JBJESR010000074.1:0-4091 GCA_051882895.1 Lentihominibacter sp. | reverse complement strand
ATTTTTATTCTTCTATCAAGGGAATTTCCTCAATATGACCATTATATCTGTTGATGGCAGCTATCCAGTAACCATATATATTTTTGCGGCGTTCCTCCAGAGGAATGGTTTTATCCTGACTTTCCTCCTCCATACCCAGCAGAGGCTGCCAGAAGACAAACCCGGATTTGCCGCCGTCCGGCTGTTCCTCAGGGAAAAACCGCCCGGGGATCCCCAGAAAATAATGGGAGTCACGCCACCCATACAGGAAGTGCCCGTACTTTTTCATCGGCTCCTGTGCTCCGGGAGCCACCATAGGGAAGAGCTCACAGTCAGTTATTTTTTTCCAGTTTGCCCGTGCCAGGTCGTGCTTGAAAGGCAGTACATCTATGTACATGTTCTGTTTTTTTGCTATATCTATGCACTTTTCCAGAAGGTATCTGTTATAAAAGGGACTGTAGTCCTTCGCTGACGGTTTCCTGGAGACTGTTTTCGTATCGGCTGCTGCGAAATCTCCTCTGAGAACAGGATGCAGCGATTCTCTGCAGTTGATGGTGGACATGGCAGCGATGATGGCGGCAGAGAAGTCGCTGAGGGCATTGCCCTTGCCGTCAAGATCTGCAGGGTTTATACGGAAGCTGCCTTCTCCCTTGCCTTCTTCCGACATAGTCATGCTACCTATCATGTGGTAGTGCCATTTTTCTTTTTTCCGGCCGGCAAGTATCAGCTTGTATACGTATTCGCCGCGAGGGAAAAACTTTATATTATCCATGACTGCCACGATAAGACCCCTGTCATCGTCCTTTTCCAGCTTGATGTATCCACGCATCTCCTTTGTCTGGTCCAATGCGAATCTTCTGTTTTCTTCCTTCAGCAAAACCGGGCTTTTTTTAACATTAGAAAAATCCATTATGCGCCTCCTTGTTAATTCTACTCATTTCTAGTAATATATGAAAAGGAGGGATAAATATGATTTTTGACCTTATAGTACTCGCATTTTTGATAATTCCCATGGCTGTCGGGCTGTACAGAGGCTTTGTGAACATGTTCATGCGTGCCCTCGGGTGGGTGCTTGCGGTGGCTGCAGGTTTCTTCCTTGCAGGGACGGCGGCTGACTATCTGGGAGAAAGTGCGGCAGGAGAACAGATCAGATCAGGTGTCCTTGAGAAATTTTCTGAATCTGCGGATAACGCTGCTGCAGCTGCTGACGGTCTTCCTGATATGCTCAGAGGAGGCATTGCTTTCACTGCCCAGAGCTCTGCGGAGATATTTGCCGGACTTGTTTCATCCATGCTGATAACTTTGACGGCTTTTATCATTATTGTTCTGTTTGTGAAGCTGCTTCTTCATATTGCAGTGAAACCGGCTTCCAGGAGGAAAAAGCACAGCATTGTCAATGCGTCGGACAGGCTTCTGGGACTTGTGGCAGGCTTTGTAGAGGGTATTCTGATAGCGTTCCTGTTTCTGGCAGTTCTCGTACCGGTGATGAATCTGTCCGATCCCCGGACTGGGGCAGAGATTGCACAGGCCCTGGAGAATTCATATATTGCAGGAACATTGTATGACAATAATCTGCTGCTTCTGGTTACGGGAGGTCTGATGTCATGACTCCCTGCCGGATATAGATCGTATACAGTCTGTGCTGCTGGCAGCAGAGAACGGTAAAGTAAATTTTTTTGTTATTTTTAACAAAAACCCCTTGCATTGTTGTGAATATGCTAGTATACTGTCACTAATGCAAGAAAACAAGATGATAGAGGCGCGAAGCAGAAGAAGGGTCAGGTAGCCGGCAGGCTGCGACCTGCCCGGAGGCAACCTTCGCCGAACTGGGATGACAGGCATGCTGTCCTGGTGGGCATATAGTCAATAGCTATATGACTGTCTGTCGGATGAATCCGACAGTTGAGCTATCCTTAATGACCTTTTTAATTTATGTGCGATGATTTGAGTCAGTAGGGAAAGCCTTACTGGCTTTTTCGATTTCAGAAGCTTAACATGTCAGCGGGTGTGAAACCCCGCGGATTCCACATCTATAGTTCGGACACGTCCTATCATCTGTGAAGAAAGACAAGAAAGAAGACGAGGCAATGGAGAATTTACAGATCGGCGGAGTCAGCTGCAGGAAGCTGGCGGACGAATTCGGAACACCCCTTAATGTTTATGATGAAAACAGAATAAAATATCAGGCGAGGACAGCGTTGGCCGGATTCTCTTCACAGCAGTTCGATACTGAGGTGGTCTATGCATCCAAGGCGTTTTCTTCGGTTGCTCTGTTCAGAATGCTGGGTGAGGAAGGCATCGGCTTTGATGTTGTCAGCGGCGGTGAGCTCTACGGAGTGATGAGAGCCGGGGGCGATATGAGCAGAGTCTATTTTCACGGCAACAACAAGAGTGATGAAGAAATCAGCATGGCTCTTGATGCAGGTGTAGGGTATTTCGTTATCGATAATGTGATGGAAGCAGGCAGACTGGCAGATATCGCAGAACAGAAGCAGAAGAATACGAAAGCGCTTCTGAGGATAAATCCCGGAATTTCAGCTCATACCCATGAGTATATTATGACGGCGACACCTGATTCCAAGTTCGGAATACACATCAAGGACAGGAAGCATATAGAAGAAGTGATACAGAAGCTGTCCCGGAGCAGATACGTCAAGCACAGCGGATTCCACAGCCACATAGGATCGCAGATCGTGGAAGCGGAATCCTTCGAGAAAGCACTGGAGACAATGATCGGATTTCTGGCGGATATCAAGGCTGACATGGGCCTTGACAACATGGAGCTTTCCATAGGTGGAGGCTTCGGCATCAGATATCTTGATACCGACAAGCCGGTGGAGCTGGGAGATATGTGCGCCAGAATGACTGCAGCGGCAGAGCGTTTCACAGCTGAGAAAAATGTCAGCATTTCCAAGCTGATAACCGAACCGGGGAGATCAATGGTCGGTGAGGCAGGCTATACGGTTTACACTGTAGGTGACATGAAAACCAGCGGAGACAGAAACTACATCTTCGTTGACGGAGGCATGAGCGACAATATAAGACCGGCACTGTACGATGCGGAGTACAGCGCGGTGCTGGCAGAGAAGCTGGATCAGGCTCCTGAGATGACATACTGCATCGCCGGCAAGAACTGCGAGTCGGGAGATGTACTGATAAAAGAGATCAGACTTCCTCAGGCGGAGACAGGTGACCTGCTGGTAATGAAAGCGACAGGCGCCTACGGCTACTCAATGGCAAGCAATTACAACAGACTGGGAAGACCTGCTGTGGTGTTCGCCGCAGATGGAGATGCCAGACTGATAATAAGAAGAGAAACCTATGAAGATCAGTATAAATTAGAAGTATAGGAGGAGATCAAAATTAATATCGTACAGAAATACAATGGAAGAAGTCTTGATTCCATCGAGAAGATTCAGGCAGTAGCAAGACACATCGCAGAAACGAAGAACAGATGCGAAGGGCTGGTAGTAGTAGCCAGCGCAATGGGAGAAACAACAAACAAGCTTCTGGCAATGGCCAGGAAGGTAGGCACTGAAATCCCTAAGAGAGAACTGGATGTCCTTCTGGCAACAGGTGAACAGCAGACGGTGGCTCTGCTGGCGATAGCCCTGCAGAACCTGGGGATTGAAGCCCAGTCCATGACAGGGTTCCAGAGCGGATTCGTCACAAACAAATATCATACAAATGCTAAAATCAAAGAAATAAATACCGAGAAGGTGGAAGAGATTGTAAACAGCGGCAAAGTCGCAGTAGTAGCCGGCTTCCAGGGCATCGACGAAGAAGGAGATATCACAACTCTGGGCAGAGGAGGATCGGACATCACAGCAGTCGGAATTGCTGCACATCTTGGCTGGGACTGTGAGATGTACACCACTTCGGATTGCATGTACACAGTAGATCCTGAGCTGTATCCTGAAGCTAAACCGGTCAGAGCCATTACATATGAGGAAATGATGGAAATCGCCAACCTCGGAGCAGACAAGATCGAAACAAGAGCCGTTGAACTGGCTAAGAAATACAACGTTAAGTTATTTTTAGGTAAGTCATTGGAAACAGATAAGAGTAAAGGAACATACATCATGAGCAAAGAAATGATAATAAATGAAAAC
>JBJESR010000073.1:0-4147 GCA_051882895.1 Lentihominibacter sp. | reverse complement strand
GATTTCAGATCAATACTCAGGAAACCGTATTTTGTACCGGAGACGAAAAAAATCGATTCGCTGTTCTTTGAGCTGCAGACAACTAAACAGCATATTGCTATCCTTATTGATGAATACGGCGGATTCTCAGGTATTGTTACAATGGAAGATATTATCGAAGAGGTTATGGGTGATATTGACGACGAGTATGACGAAGAAGAGCCTGAAATCCAGAAAATCGACGATATAACCTTTGTTATGGATGGCAGAATGGATCTGGATGATATTGATGAAGAAATCGGTATAAATCTAGAATCTGACAACAGTGAAACCATCGGTGGATTCATTATAGATATTCTTGGAGAAATACCTGATGAAGACGATGTGGGCAAGGAAGTTCAGTATGATAATTACAGATTCAGAATCGATTCCATACGAGAACGAAGGATTGAGCAGATAACAATGACCATCTTACCGGCTGAGAATACAGTCGGTGAAGAAAAGGATAATGACAGAACCGAAAAAGACGGTGATTAAATGAACAATATTACAGAATTCATCTACAATGCTGTGACTGAAGCTTTTAACGAGCTTCAGTCTAATAATTTTTCAGCTGCCGGGAAACCTGATGCTCCAATGTGGGAGAAGCCTCTGATCGGAGCCGCTGCAGGAGATGATAAGTATTTCAGCTTTCTCAAAGAGCATATCGGCAAATTTCACTGGACACCTGATGAGGTTTTTGCTTTGAAATACGGAAAATTACCTGACAGCAGCACACTCCGTTCGCTTTCTATAATATTCCCGCATACACCTGAAACATTGCTCATGCAGAGCAGAGAACGCGAATTTCCATGTGACAACTGGGCAATATCGAGAGGTGAATGGGATAAACTTGTTCGTGAATTCCTGTCAGGGCTCGGCAACAAGTTAGATTCACTGGGAATAAGGTGGGTCGCGCCGGAGCTGCTGCCTGAATTTTCCCTGAAACAATCCGATGCATATGGCAGAGCGTCAAACTGGTCTCACAGACATAATGCATTCGCATGCGGCATGGGTACCTTCGGACTCAGCGATGGATTCATTACGGAGAGAGGAATGGCAGTCAGATTTACATCAATTATTGTTGAAGCTGAGGTCGATGTGACACCGAGAGGTGACCGCGGTCATTATGATTGGTGTCTGTATTTCAGAAGCGGAATATGCGGTGCTTGTATACGCAGATGTCCTAAAAGAGCAATTACGGAAAATGGACACGATAAAGAAAAGTGTTCTTCCCATCTTCTGAAGTGTTTTGATGAACTGTCATGCAGACTGGACACTTCAGATTACCGGGAAGTCGGTTGCGGACTGTGCCAGAGTAAAGTTCCTTGTATGGATAAACGCCCGTAGCAAGCTATTGATCAGGAGCAGAGTATGAAAGAAATTGACAGAGGGCAGATGGCGTTTTTTTCGGAAATGTCCGAACGTCAGATATCAGCCAGAGAATTTTTCAGTAATGTACTGCTGGATTCGCTATACAGAAATTTCGGACTGGATCACGTGCTGATCCTCTGTTTTGATACAACAAACGGATTCCTCTCGTGGACAGACAGGAACGGTATCACGACCAGCAGCGAAACCCACCCATACACGCAATTTGCTGCAAATGACATTATAAGCAGAATAATATACGAAGAAGCCGTAAGAGACAAGCTTGACTATTTCAATGTAGAGCCTAGAATATACAGATCCACAGAGCTGATATCTGAAAACACCTATGATGAATCAGAATACGTTCGCTTTATACAGCAAAATTTCGGTATGCATTACAGCGTAACTATGGCCTTCGGCATCAATGCATATATCAGAATATGCTTTTTCAAAAGCCTGGACGAAGGTGACTTTACTCAGGAAGAAATGATAAGGCTTGAAAATATTTATGTTTATGTAGCCAATTCCTATAAAAATTTCAAGAAACATGAACAGGAAAAAATCATTTCCAGCATTCAGGACGAAATTATTTCTTCCGGAGAGAAAGCTTACTTAGTGACTGACGATTTCATGCACATTATGAGCTATAACAGACTTGCTCTGAATTATCTTGAGAAAATACTGGGACCGGAGGCCGAGAACCAGATTGGCGGCAGTACACCGTGCACCTGGCTTCCTTTCCTGATAGAAGGCGGGGAACCTGTAAATATAGAGGATCCGGCACAGGAACGTGTCAAGACAAAGGTCATCAGAGGATACATATTCAAGATTTACACCTACGACCAGAGTTATTCCCACGGTATCATCGACAGGTATCACTGGATCACGATATCAGAAAAAGAGGAGCAAAGACTTCCGGATAAAATCGGCGGCGAGCTTCCACTGACTCAGGCTGAACATCGTGTGGCCGAACTGCTGTACCAGGGACTGACATATCAGGCGATAGCTGACGAGCTGATAATAAGCTACCATACAGTAAAAAAACATGTACAGAACATTTATTACAAGTGTGGTGTCAAAAGCAGGTATCAGCTTCAGAGCCTGCTGGATCGCACGAAACATCAGACATAATAAAGCTTCCGCAACAGAACTGATTTGTGTAGCGGAAGTTTTTTGATGCACAAAATAGGTAGAACGGCTACTATATTACCCGGAATTTCCCTGATATAATATAGTCATGTTATAAAAGGAGGACTAGGAATTGTCAGTTCAGGGTATCGTATTCAACATCCAGAGATTCACAATTCATGACGGACCGGGAATGAGAACAGAGCTTTTCCTCAAGGGATGCCCGTTGCGATGCAGATGGTGCAGCAACCCGGAGGGCATGAAGCCTCATATCCAGCCGGGCATATACAGGAAAAAATGCATTTCACATAAAAACTGCGGCATCTGTGAACAGGCATGTCCCCAGGATGGCACGCTGCAGTTCTACAGACAGAAGCTTGTCAGCATAGATCGGGCAAAGTGCACCGGATGCATGGAGTGCGCTGATGTGTGTCCGTCTGAGGCTATCAGACAGTGGGGAAAAGCCATGACAGTTGAAGAGTGCATGAAAGCAATACTCAGGGACAGAGGTTATTATGAGCGGTCCGGAGGAGGAGTTACCGTATCCGGCGGCGATCCCCTCATGCAGAGCGACTTCGTGGCAGAGCTTTTCACAGCCTGCAGAGCCGAGAACATTCATACGTGCTGCGAGTCCACTTTTCATACAGACTGGCAGGAAATCGAGAAAATACTACCGGTCACGGACATGCTGATATCCGACATCAAGCACATGGATCCCCGAAAACACAAGCAGTACACAGGTGTGGACAACTGCAGGATTCTTGACAATCTCAGACATCTTGCAAAGGAAGGACGTGAGCTTATACTGAGGATCCCGGTTATTCCTGGTGTCAACGATGATATGGAGAATATGGAGGCAACTGCAGATTTCATCATAAACGATCTGAAAGACAGCGTCAGGACTTTGCAGCTACTGAGCTTCATGCGGCTGGGAGTGGAGAAGTACCAGTCTCTGGGCATGCCGTATGAGATGGAGGACGTTAAGTTAAACAGGAGATCACTGCAGAAGCATATAAATGAGCTGGCTGACTATTTCAACAGCAGAGGCATTCACTGCCTTGTTGGTACCAGAGAAAAAGAGTAGATTAACCGTGAAGGAGGAATATATAATGGGTTTTATGAGCAGAAACGAACATGATCAGGTGCACTGCAGTGCCTGCGGAACAGAAAGCTATGACAATACATACAGTCTGGGTTATCAGGTGAACCACGGCGACTGGTCGCCTTATCCCAGAGTCAATCATCTCCGAAAAACCTTTCTCGACAGACAGTACGATGTTGATGTTGAGAGGCTGCGGCTTGTAACAGAAGCTTATAAAAAGTACGACAACTGTACAATCAAAATTAAATGTGCCAGAGCATTTGAAAACATCCTCGATAATGTAACTCTGGAAATCTATGACGAAGACCTGGTACTTGGTGAGATAGCGGCACCAGCCAAAGCATCACCGATTTATCCTGAGTTTTCCGTAAGCTGGATAATCAATGAGGTTCTCAACGAGCCATTTGAGGAAAGAGAGCACGATCAGTTCTACATCAGAAGAGATGAAGAGAGAAAAGAAATTGTTGAGCTGTGCAGATACTGGAAAGGTAAGACTGTCGATGATCTAATTAATGCAGGACTTGACGA